>NZ_JANYGG010000024.1 GCF_025362505.1 Sphingomonas sp.
CGCCGGATCCGAACCACTGTCTCCACCACCAACATCCCGATCTCGCCACCTGGAAAACCAGGCCGCTGACTAGACTATCGAAATGAGGGGTCCCTTTTGGACGCCGATCACCCCACTAACGGGGTCCTTTTTGCACGCCGATCCACATCCCCTGCCGCTCCTCTTCCGGATAGGTCTCACGGACCTTGGGCTTGCACAATGGCTAACCGGCAGATTCTTCGCGGACGTCAGCGCTTACGGGCGAGCGCCCTCGTGGCGTCGTCGAGCCCTTCCAGGGTTAGCGGGTACATCCTTCCGTCCATCAGCGTCTTGAGCAGGCTGGTCGAGGCCGAGTGGCCCCAATAGGCTTCGGGGGTGGGGTTGAGCCAGGCGGCGCTGTGGTAGGCGGTGGTCAGGCGCTTGATCCAGACGGCGCCCGATTCCTCGTTCATATGCTCGATCGAGCCGCCGGGGTGGCTGACCTCGTAGGGGCTCATCGCGGCGTCGCCGACGATGACGAGCTTATGGTCGGGGCCGAATTTATGGATGATGTCGATCGTGGCAGTGCGCTCGACGTGGCGGCGGCGATTGTCCTTCCACACGCCTTCGTAGATGCAGTTGTGGAAGTAATAATGTTCGAGATGCTTGAACTCGGTGCGCGCCGCCGAGAAAAGCTCTTCGCACAGGCGGACATGGCCGTCCATCGATCCGCCGATGTCGAGGAACAGCAACAGCTTGACCGCATTGTGGCGCTCGGGGCGCATCTTGACGTCGAGCCAGCCCTGTCGCGCGGTGCCGTCGATCGTGCCGTCGAGATCGAGTTCGTCGGCGGCGCCTTCGCGGGCGAAGCGGCGCAGACGGCGCAGCGCGACCTTGATGTTGCGCGTGCCGAGCTGGCGGTCGCCGTCGAGGTCCTTGAAGTCGCGGCGTTCCCACACCTTGATCGCGCGGCCCTGGCCGCCGGGACCGCCGATGCGCACGCCTTCGGGATTGTAGCCGCCGTGGCCGAACGGCGAGGTGCCGCCGGTGCCAATCCATTTCGAGCCGCCCTCGTGGCGTCCCGTCTGTTCGGCGAGGCGCTGTTTGAGGGCCGCCATGATCTCGTCCCATGAGCCCAGTGCCTTGATCTCGGCCATTTGCTCGGGGGTGAGATAGAGTTCGGCGATCTTCTTGAGCCATTCCTCGGGGATCTCGGCGCCGGGCTCGGCGGGGGCGAGGATGCCCTTGAACACCTCGGCGAAGACGCGGTCGAAGCGGTCGATCTGGCTTTCGTCGTGAACGAACACCGAGCGGGCCAGGTAATAGAATTGCTCGGGCTCGGCCGCGATGACATCGGCGTCGAGCGCTTCCAAGAGCAGGAGATGCTCCTTGAGGCTGGCGGGGATGCCGCCGCGGCGAAGGGCTTCGACGAACGAGATGAACATGGCGGCCGTGTAGCGTGTTGGGTGAAGCGTCGCCAGCGCCAGGCCCCGCCCACCGGAGTGGGGCGCGTGGTTAACGAAAATGAAGGAGGTTCGCCTTACATCCGGACCGGACCGATCTGGGGAAGTGCGTTCTAATGGCGACATTGGGTATTGAAGAAGTCACCGAAAACGCGATCCGCGTGGTGGCACGCGATTGCGGTTCGCTATCGATCGAGTGCAGCGATGTCGCCGGCTATGTCGAGGGCGTCGCCACACGGATTACCGGGCATTTCAACACGCTCGATGCGCTCGAGGAAATCATGACGCGGCTGCTCGCCGATCAGGCGCGGGTCAGCGATTCAACCGACGAGGCGCGGCTGTTGTCGGAGCAGGCCAAGGCCAAGCTCGAGGCGGGGCGCGCGGCGATCGAGGACACGATCGGCGGGTTCAAGGGGCTGACCGAACTGGTCGTGCAGCTGGGCGAGCGGATGGCCGGCTTCGCCACCGCGATGAACCAGGTGCAGATGGTGTCGGCGACGATCGAGACGATCGCGCGCAAGACCAACATGCTGGCGCTCAATGCAACGATCGAGGCGGCGCGCGCAGGCGATGCCGGGCGCAGTTTCGCGGTGGTCGCGGCGGAAGTGAAGAAGCTGGCGCACGACACACGCGCGGCGACGAGCCAGATCGGGCTGACGATCGGCGAACTGACTCGCGAGGCGAGCGCGGTGACGTCGGAGATCAAGACCGGCGTCGAGCGCAGCCGCGCGGCGCAGGTGGGGTTCGGCCAGATCAGCGAAACGGTCCGCGAAGTGAGCGAGATCGTCGGGATGGTGGACCGCCAGACCGAGGGCATCGCGCATTCGACCAGCTTGATCCAGACCAGCGTCGACCGGGTCAAGGCGGGGCTGACCAGCTTCGCCGGGGACGCGCGCGCCAATGGCGGCGAATTGGTCAAGGCGCAGCAGCGGCTGTCGCACCTCGAGATGATGTCGAACACGATGCTCGACACGCTGGCGAATTCGGGCGCCGAGATCGACGATACCCCGATGATCAGCCTGGCGCAGGAAGCGATGCGGGTGATCGTCGAGGTCGTCGAGCGGGGCATCCGCGAAGGCGCAATAAGCGAGGATGCGGTGTTCGACCGGCGCTATGTGCCCGTGCCGGGGACCAACCCGGTGCAATATGACAATGGCTTCGCCGACTTTGCCCACGCGCAGGTGCGGCCGATCCTCGATCGGTTCAAGGCACGCGAGCCGCGGATTATCGGGTCGGCATGCACCGACATCAACGGCTATCTGCCAACGCATCTGAGCGAGCGCTGCCTGACGCCGGGACCCGACCCGGTGTGGAACGACGCGCATTGTCGCAATCGGCGGATCTTCATGGACGAGCAGACCAGGCTCGCGATCGAAAGCAACAAGCCGGCGATGCTGATGACTTACCGGATGGAGCTGGGGGACAAGTATATCCCGGTGAAGAACGTCTTCGTGCCGCTGTGGGTCGTCGGGCGACGGTGGGGCAATTTCGAGCTGGCTTACACCGAGAATTGAGGAGAGCGGGCGCCGCGCTGCGCCTAGCCCTTCCTTCGCGCCATGAAGGCGAGGCGCTCGAACAGCATGACATCCTGCTCGTTCTTGAGCAGCGCGCCGTGCAAGGGCGGGATCGCTTTCGTCGGGTCGCGGTTCTGGAGAACTTCGAGCGGCATGTCCTCGTGGAGGATCAGCTTAAGCCAGTCGAGCAATTCGCTGGTCGAGGGTTTTTTCTTGATGCCCGGAACGTCGCGGACCTCGTAAAACAGGTCGAGCGCGCGGCTGACCAATATCTTCTGGATACCGGGAAAGTGGACGTCGACGATCTTCGTCATCGTGGCGCGGTCGGGGAAGGCGATGTAATGAAAGAAGCATCGGCGCAGGAAGGCGTCGGGTAGCTCCTTCTCGTTGTTCGAGGTGATGACGACGACCGGGCGCTCGGCGGCTTTCACCGTTTCGCCGGTCTCGTAGACGTGGAACTCCATCCGATCGAGCTCTTGCAAGAGGTCGTTGGGAAATTCGATGTCGGCCTTGTCTATTTCGTCGATCAGCAGGACGGGGAGGACCGGCGAAGTGAACGCCTCCCACAATTTGCCGCGGCGGATATAGTTGCGGATGTCGTGCACGCGCTCATCGCCGAGCTGGCCGTCGCGTAGCCGCGCGACCGCGTCATATTCGTAAAGGCCCTGGTGGGCGCGGGTGGTCGACTTGATGTGCCACTCGATCAGCGGCGCGCCGAGCGCCTCGGCGATTTCATGGGCGAGGACAGTCTTGCCGGTGCCGGGTTCGCCCTTGACGAGCAGGGGACGCCGCAGCGTTACGGCGGCGTTGACCGCGACCTTGAGGTCGTCGGTCGCGACATAATCGGTGGTGCCTTCGAAGCGCATCGCTTCGCCCTATGGACCTAACGATGAGGAGGCAAGGAGCAGGTCTCTCGACTTCGCTCGATAAAGCGGAATTTCTCAGTCGAGGCGGGCGGCGGCGCGGGCTTCGAGGAGGTCGAACAGGGCGCGGTGCTGGAGCAATAGTTGGTCGGCACCGAACGCCAGCGCCCGTTCGCTCGATGGCCCGACGATCGCGGCTTCTATGACACGCGCGATCGAGGTCTCTCCGGGGAGCGAGGCGAGCGGGGTCTCGATCCCGGCGCGCGCGGCGGCGCGGTCGAGCAACGGGCGGATCGCGACCCAGTCCGACAGGAGCGCGGTGGCGGCACCGAGCGAGCAGCCGCCCCGCTCCGACCGGGCGAGGGTTTGTACGGCGTGACGCTGCGCCTGGAGCGCGGCTTCGGTTTCGGCCGCGCCCGGCGTGCTCGGCAGCGGGCCGACGGCGGAGCTCAGGCGAACGAGATAGAGCCGTTCGCGCTCATATTGGTCCGACGCCTCGACCAGCCAGTCGCGCGCCGCGCCGGGGGCGCATGTGGCGAGCGCGACATCGAGCAGGCCGGGGTGGCGGCCATAGAGGTTGCACAGCAGATGAACCGCGTCGGCGAGGTCGCGCGCGGCGTTGGGACCGGTCGCGCCGAGCAGGGCGGCAAGATGGGGGTGACGCGCCGAACCTTCGCCGGCGACCCGCGCTAACTGCGCGTCGGCGAGGCTGCGCGCCTGCCGTTCGGTGGCCGTCGTCGAGTTCATTCCGAGTCTCCCTGCCCTGTTGGTCCGAGGATTAGCCACCGGGCCTAACCCAGCTGCGTAAAGACAAGGTTTATCCGTCGGTAAGGAACTGGTCATGAAGGTGAAGATCCGTTCCGGATCGGGACGGCAAGCGGGACGGCGAGCGGGACGATAGGCGACGATCTGACCATCATAGGAAAATTGCGCGAACTTAATCGGCGGGGCTCTGGGTATAATCGATCCGGATCCGAACCCAGGTGCCGACCAGCTCGCGGCCGCCGACGCGCGGCGGGCGGACGAGGAATTGCCACGCGGCCTGGCGGACCGCGCCGGCGAGGTGCGATCCGGCCGGGCCATTGCCGAGCTCGACGCAATCCTCGACGTGATAGCGTGCAGCCGTGCGACACGCGACCATTCCCCAGCCACCACTTTCTGGCATTTTCGCAGGCAGATAACCGCTCAGTTCCCGGTCAGTCGGTTCGCGATACCATTCGGCGGCGTAGAGCGGCTCGCCGTTGGGGCCCGTGCCGACGCGCTGGCTGTCGCCCGGGCTGCTGCCTTGCGAGGCCGAGGCCGAGCCGGCGGGGGTCCCGAGTTTGGCGATGTCGGCGGCGGCCATTTCCTCCTTGGTGAGGATGAGGATGGGCAGTGCACGCTCTGGCGTGGGCAAGATGATCGCGGGACGGGGACGCGGCGGAGCGGGGTGGGGCGGTTGCGGCCTGGTCGGGGTCGTCTTGGGCGCGGCGCTGGCTTGCCTGGTGGCCTGCTGCTCGGGGGCGAGGTCGATGCTGATCGGGCCGTTACCGCGATCGTCGGGCCGTCCCGGCCGCGGCTCGCCGCCCAATGTCAGCAGAATGAGGACCAGGATCAGTTCGGCGGCAATCGCTAACGCAAACGACAGCGCGCGGCGGCGGGCCGAGGGGGCGACATGGGCTCGATCCTGGCTCGAGCGGGGCCGGAGGAACGCGAACCGCATGGGGGGCGGGCCCTAGGCGAGCGCGGGGAGGGGGGCAATGGCTTTCCCCTCCGATGATTGGGCGACGCTGGTCAGGCAGCGATCGAGCGCGGCTCCGCTTGCTGGTCGTCGTTGATGAACTCTTCGGTTGGAGATTTCTGGCGGACGGCAGGGGCAGGCTCGCGGACGTCGGGGAAGACCAGGTGCGAGAGCAGGACCAGCGCCCCGACCGCGAAATAGCCGGCCAGCGTGTAGACCGGGTTCCAGAAAATCAGTGGCGCCATCGCGGCGCGGAGCCAGTTGGGGTTGAAGCCGAAATCGTCGCCGATCGCTTCGCATACACCGAAGATCGGCGCCTCGCGGTCGAGGATGGCGGGCTTGGCGGCGATGATCATGCGGTGCTCCAGTGTCGATGGCGAAGTCATGCTCATATCTAAGCAAGGCTCGTGCCATATTTAAGAAGCAGCGCGTTTGCAGAGGGTTAAGCAAAGAGCGCCGCGCCGGCTGCGGCGTCGCGCGCGAACTATTGGGACCAGGCACCACCGCCAGCCCTACTGGTCGAGGAAGCTGCGCATCTTTCGGCTGCGGCTCGGATGCTTGAGCTTGCGCAGGGCTTTCGCCTCGATCTGGCGGATGCGTTCGCGGGTAACGCTGAACTGCTGGCCGACTTCCTCGAGCGTGTGGTCGGTGTTCATCCCGATCCCGAAGCGCATGCGGAGCACTCGCTCCTCGCGCGGCGTCAGCGACGCAAGGACGCGGGTGACCGTTTCCTTCAGATTCGCCTGGATCGCGGCATCGACCGGGATCACCGCATTCTTGTCCTCGATGAAATCGCCGAGATGCGAATCTTCCTCGTCGCCGATCGGAGTCTCGAGACTGATCGGCTCCTTGGCGATCTTCATCACCTTGCGAACCTTCTCGAGCGGCATCGAGAGGCGTTCGGCGAGTTCTTCCGGGGTCGCTTCGCGGCCGGTTTCGTGAAGGAACTGGCGGCCGGTGCGGACGAGCTTGTTGATCGTCTCGATCATGTGCACCGGGATGCGGATGGTGCGTGCCTGGTCGGCGATCGAGCGGGTGATCGCCTGGCGGATCCACCACGTCGCGTAGGTGCT
This sequence comes from Sphingomonas sp., assembly GCF_025362505.1. Lineage (GTDB taxonomy): Bacteria > Pseudomonadota > Alphaproteobacteria > Sphingomonadales > Sphingomonadaceae > Sphingomicrobium. The sequence continues at coordinate 6,592 of NZ_JANYGG010000024.1, forward strand.
GAACTTGTAGCCGCGGCGATACTCGAACTTGTCGACCGCCTTCATCAGGCCGATGTTGCCTTCCTGGATGAGGTCGAGGAACTGCAGTCCGCGGTTGGTGTATTTCTTGGCGATCGAGATGACGAGGCGCAGATTGGCTTCGACCATTTCCTTCTTGGCGATGCGCGCTTCGCGTTCGCCCTTCTGGACTTGGTTGACGATCCGCCGGAACTCGGGGAGCGACATGCCGGTCTGTTGCGAGATTTCGGCGATCTCGCCGCGGATCCGCTCGACCGTCTCCTCCTCGGCGACCGCGAAGGCGGCGAACTTCTTGTCGATCTTGGCCGCGCGCTCGAGCCAGCTGTCGTCGAGCTCGGAGCCCATATAGCTGTCGAGGAAGGCCTTGCGCGGCACCTTGTGGCGCTCGGCGAGGCGCAGCATCTGGCCGCCGAGCGTCGTCAGCC
>NZ_JANYGG010000062.1 GCF_025362505.1 Sphingomonas sp.
GGGGCGATGGCGGGTTCGACCGCGTCGGCCGATGCGGCCAGCGCGGCGCCGGCGGCGGTGTCGCAGTCGGTGGAGGCGCGCGTCGCCGCGGCGATCGCCGACCCAAAACGCATCGACACCGACCGCGAGCGTGACCTGCGCGACCATCCGCAGGAAGTGCTCACGCTGGCGGGATTCAAGCCAGGCGATGCCATCGCCGACATTTTCGGCGGCGGCGGCTACTACAGCGAACTGATCGCCGACATCGTCGGTCCGTCCGGATCGGTGCGGCTGATCAACAACCAGCCCTACGACGGATTCTCCAAGAAGGGCCGCGAACCGCGCCTGGCCGGCAACCGGCTGCCGAACGTGCGCTACGAAGTGTTGCCGCCGTCGGCGATGAACCTGGGCAAGGGAACGCTCGACGGTGCGCTGATCGTGATGTCCTACCACGACCTGTACGTGGTCGAGCCGAACGAAGGCTGGCCGGCGATCGACGCCGGGCAGTTCATCGACCAGATCGTGGCCGGCCTGAAGCCGGGCGGCGTGCTGCTGATCGTGGACCACGAGGCGCGACCGGGCAGCGGCAAGGCCGACACGCAGGCGCTGCACCGGATCGAGGACAGCTTCGCGGCAGCCGACTTCAAGGCGCACGGGCTGAAGCTGGTCGGCTCGCTCGACCTGCTGCGCAATCCCGACGACGACCATTCCAAGAACGTGTTCGACCCGGCGATCCGCGGCAAGACCGACCGCTTCGTCTATCGCTTCCGGAAACCGCGTTGAGGATCGGACCCCTGTTGAGGATCGGACCCCCGTTAAAAATCGGACCAACCTGGCGCGTGCTCGGCGCGCTGCTCGCCGGGCTGCTGATCGGCGCGGTGGCGGCGGGGCAGGGCGACGCGTGGCGCGAACCGGCGGTCCGGTTCGCCTCGACCATCGGCGGCCTTTGGCTCGACGCGCTCAAGATGACCGTCATCCCGCTAATCGTCGGACTGCTGGTGACGGGCATCGTCAGCGGCAGCGACGCGGCCCGACAGGGCGGGGTCGCGGGACGGTCGATGTTGTGGTTCGTTTCGATCCTGACCGGCTCGGCGCTGTTCGGTGCGCTGGTCATGCCGGCGCTGCTCGGGCTATTCCCGTTGCCCGAGGCTGCGGCGGCTGCGCTGCGCGCCGGGCTGGCCGAGGTCGACACCAATGCCACCGCCGCCGCGGTTCCGGGGTTCGCCGACTTCGTCCGCTCGATCATCCCGGCCAACATCGTCAAGGCGGCTGCGGAGGGATCCATCCTTCAGCTGGTCGTGTTCACCGCGCTGTTCGCCTTCGCCATCACCCGCCTGCCCGACGAAAAACGACGCCCGCTGGCAAGCTTCTTTGAAGCGCTGGCCGGGGCGATGCTGGTGCTCATCAGCTGGGTGCTGTGGCTGGCGCCCGTCGGGGTGTTCGCGTTGGCCTTCGCGGTCGGCGCGGGGGCGGGCGGCGCGGCATTCGGGGCGGTACTTCATTATGTGCTGCTCGTCTCGAGCCTCGGCGTCGCGATCCTGCTCGCCGCCTATGGCGTAGCAATCGTTGCCGCTAAGTGGTCGCCCGGAGATTTCGCGCGAGCCATGATTGCGCCGCAGGCGGTCGCCATCTCGACCCAGTCGAGCCTCGCCTCGTTGCCGGCGATGCTCGGCGCGGCGAAAGAGCTGGGGGTCGAGGAGAAGAGCGCCGATATCACGCTGCCGCTCGCCGTCGCGCTGTTCCGTGCCACTGGCCCGGCGATGAACATCGGGGTGGCGATCTATGTCGCGCACTGGCTTGGCATCGGCCTCACCCCGCTGGCGCTGGCGGCAGGCGTCGCGGTGGCGGCGACGACGACCTTCGGGACGGTCAGCCTGCCTGGCCAGTTGAGCTTCGTTACCTCGGTCGCGCCGATCGCGCTGGCGATGGGCGTACCGATCGCGCCCCTGGCGATCCTCATCGCGGTCGAGACGATCCCCGACATCTTTCGCACGCTAGGCAATGTGACGATGGATGTGGCCGTGACGGGAGCGGTCGCGCGGCGGCGTAACACCGTCTTCGAGGGCAGTTAGGCATCCCGCCGACCCGCCCGAAGGGGTCGTTGCGATGATGATGTTCGCTCTCGCCGCCGCTTCGATCCTGGCGCTCAGCGGCCGGCCATTTCCCGGACAGCGTCGGAGTAGAGCCGACCAACCGGCTGTTCGCTATTGTCGGACAGGCGCGCGATCCAGCGGCCCGATGGATTGCGCGAAAAGCCGGCGATGAAGGAGCGACGGACGATCGCCGAACGGTGCAGTCGGATGAAGGTCGCGGGGTCGAGCCCGTCCTCGAGCGCGTTCATCGAATGGTGGATCAGCCAGCTGCGCGCGCCGACGTGGAGCCGCATATAGTCGCGTTCGGCCGACACACGGTCGATGTCGCGGGTCGCGATGCGAACCAGTCCCGACAGGTCTGACGCCCAGAATTCCTCGAGATAGCGCGACGCGAGACTGCCCGGCTGCTGCTCGCCGCGGGTGCGCAGATAGGCGCGGGCGCGGTCGAGCGCACGGTCGAGGCGCGCCGGCTCGACCGGCTTCATGACGTAATCGACCGCCGCGACTTCGAATGCCGCGACCGCGAACTGGTCGAACGCGGTAATGAACACCACCGCCGGCGACGGACGCCGCGCGGCCAAAGCGCGTGCGACCTCGATCCCGTCGAGACCCGGCATGGCGATGTCGAGCAGCAACAGATCGGGGCCAAGCGCCTCGGCCATTCGCACCGCGCTATCGCCGTCACTGGCAGTGCCGACGAGATCGACACCCTCGCACCGCGCAAGCAGCAACTGCAGCCGCCCGGCGGCGAGCGGCTCGTCGTCGGCGATCAGAACCTTCAATGGCGGCTTGTCAGCCGTTCGCAAGGCCGGGCTCGAAGGGCATGGTCATGCGCACTTCATAGCCACCTTCGTCGAGCGCGCCAAACGTGCAGGTCGACGCATCACCGAACCGCGCCTTGAGCCGTGCACAGACATTGACGAGACCGGTCCCGGTGCCGTCGATGGGTGCTTCTTTCGCGGCACTGCTCGCGGTGCCTTCGCTGCGATTAGTGACGGTGAGGAGCAGCGAGGTCGTCGACAATCGGCGCGCGGCGATGGTCAGCACGACCCTCTCACGCGTCGCCGAAACGCCATATTTGATCGCATTTTCGACGATCGGCTGAAGCAGCAGCGCGGGCAGCAGCGCGGTCTCGAGCCCTGGATCGACATCGACCTCGACCCGCAATCGAGCGGGGAAACGGACCATCTCGATGTCGAGATAATGCTGCTGGAGCGCGATCTCGTCGGCGAGGGTGACGTCGGCGGTCGGGTCGAGCGTCAGCGAGGAGCGGAAGAAAGCCGACAGCTTGAGGATCATCGCCTCGGCTTCGACCGTGCGGTCGGCAAGCACCAGCGACGATAGCGAATTGAGTGTGTTGAACAGGAAGTGCGGGTTGACCTGATATCTGAGCGCGCGGACCTGCGCGGCGCGAGCGGTACTCTCCGCCTCGGCGATGCGCTGGCGGGCGCCGGCGGCGTCGCGCTGCGCCTGAGCGGCGAGATAGAAGCTGCTCCACGCGGCGAAGAAGAACAGCCACACTACGGCGGCGTCGGCGGCGACGCGGAAAACGTCGTGGCCATCCAGTTCGCTGATTTTCGGCAGGGTCAGGATGAGCGGTTCGAACGCATGACGTTCGATGCGAACCTGTAGGCCCTTCTGAATGACGACGAAGCCTTCGCGCGCCTGGAAGCGCATTCCGTCCTGAGGCTCATGCTGCCAGCGGTCGGACAGCAGCAATAGGCCGGACTCGGCCGAGGCTGCGATGACCGACGCGACGACGGCGACCAGAGCGCGGCGACGGGTTGTGCCATCGCGCGCAACTATCGCGATCGCGGCATAGACCAGGAATGTGAGCAGGATCCCGCCGGCGATCGTCACCGCGCGATTCTGAATGGTGGTCAGCGCGTCGCCACTGAGCAGGGCGCGAGCGACAACGGTCGCTCCATAAAAGAGCCAGAAGCCGAAGATGGACTTGGCCGCCATCTGCCAGTCGTCAAACAAATGTCGTGGCCCGGCGAAAAGGCGAGTGGGTTCGTCGAGCGTGTCGTCGCTCACGCGGCCGCCGGTCGAGGTAATCGCGTCCATGTTGCCGGGTCTGGCGCGAACCGGCCCGCCTGTCGAGCCGGTCACCCGCCTTCCGCCGATGCCGACCCGCCGCTGATCGAAATTTCGGTGATGCGGCGACGGAACGGCAATCGGGCTCGGCTCGTTCACACCCGAGACAAAGGAGATGTTCCGCATGACCGATACCAGCATCAACGACCAGGTGCCCGTCGAGCCCGACGCTCCGCCCGCTCCGACGCAGCAGCGCGACCCTGAACGGGAGCTCGAACTGAAGCTGAAAAAACATCCCGAGGACAAGCAGGCACAAATTGACGTCGGATCGGACCAATCCATGGACGCCTCGGATCCACTCTCGGCGACTCAACCCGGCGGCAACGACCCGGTCCCCTCGTCGCAATTCCCGGAATAAAGCGATTTCCGAGACTTAGCCCACGTGGCGGAAAAAGCACATAGTCGAATCAATGACTCCATATTGAAATAATCAAGTTGCCGCCGCGCGTCCCCTCTGATTCAAGATGAATGAGGGGTGGGCTCGTGGTTAATCATTTCGCAAGTGAGATAGCCGCATGATCCCGTCCAGGAACAAGGAGCCGGGGACATGACGACCAGGACCAGCCAGCCGAGTGGGGGCGCGCTGCTGCTGTCGGAAATGAAGGAATTCGCGAGTTTTCCAAAGTCGACGCAGCGCTATATTCGCCGTTCACTCGACGTTGCCTATGGCCGGTCGAACCCGATCCAGACCTGGTCGCGCGACGAAGGCGAAACCGCATCGATCCGGGCCCAGGCGCGCTTTTACAAGCAGCTCGATCATCTTCGCGCCAACGTGCCCGACGACAGCGGGCTCGACATGATCGAACCATTCCTCGGCATGCTCGTCACACTCGTCGCGTTCGACCTTGGCCAGGACCGGCTGCCGACCTTCGCCGCCTACCGCTTCCTTTACGAGCGGCTGCTCGGCGCGGGATCTCGGCCGTGGCTGCCCGCGGCGTTCTGCGCGGCATCGGCGCTGCCACACCTCCATCCCGATCGGCGCCGGCTGCTCCTCCAGTCGATCAGCGAAAGCGCGGCGACCGCGCCGGGCTGGTCGAACCGCGAGCCGATATTCTGGCCCGAATGGGTTGAGAAGGTCGACGTCGCCGCCGCGGCGTGACCACTGGGACTGCACCATAAACAGACACGACATCTTCGATCGAGGCTGCTAGCGGCGACGGGATCCCGTTTTCGGGACTGCCACAGCCGAGAATCAACATGTCGCTGAAGATTGATGACGTCCGCATTGCCGATATCAAGGAGCTTGCGCCGCCGTCGCATCTGCTGCGCGAATTCGGCGTCGGCCAGCGGGCCGGGGCGACGGTGTTCGGTGCCCGCGATGTGATCCGCGCGATCCTCGACGGACGCGACGACCGGCTGCTGCTGGTGGTCGGACCGTGCTCGATCCACGATCCGGCGGCGGCGCTCGAATATGCCGCGCGGCTGGCGGCCGAGCGCGAGCGACTGTCGGGCTCGCTCGAGATCGTCATGCGCGTCTATTTCGAAAAGCCGCGGACGACGGTCGGCTGGAAGGGACTGATCAATGACCCCGATCTCGACGGCACGTTCGATATCAACAAGGGCTTGCGCACGGCGCGCGAGCTATTGCTCGGGATCAACGAGATGGGGCTGCCCGCGGGCACCGAGTTCCTCGACATGATCACCCCGCAATACGTCGCCGACCTGGTGTCATGGGGCGCGATCGGGGCGCGGACCACCGAATCGCAGGTCCATCGCGAGCTGGCCTCGGGGCTGTCCTGTCCGGTCGGATTCAAGAATGGCACGGACGGCAACCTGCGTATCGCGCTCGACGCGGTCCAGGCGGCGTCCCAGCCGCATCACTTCCTTTCCGTCACCAAGGGCGGCCACTCGGCGATCGTCTCGACCAGTGGCAACCCCGATTGCCACGTCATCCTGCGCGGCGGCAAGGCGCCCAATTACGACACACCGAGCATCGCCGCGGCCTGCGCCGAATCGGTCAAGGCCGGGGTCGAGTGCCGGCTGATGGTCGACGCCAGCCATGGCAACAGCAACAAGGACCCGGCCAATCAGCGGCTCGTCGTCGAAGACATCGCTGGACAGATCGCCGGCGGCGAACAGCGCATCTTCGGGCTGATGATCGAAAGCCACCTCGTCGCGGGCAAGCAGGCGCTCGTGGCGGGTCAGCCGCTGACCTATGGCCAGAGCATCACCGACGGTTGCATCGGTTGGGACGACAGCGTCGCGCTGATGGACCGGCTGGCGCAGGCGGTCGAAACCCGCCGCGCACGAAATTAGCGGTTAATCCTCCGGCGCAATCGTCGCGCGGAGGCCTTCGAGCTCGGGGCTGATCGTGATCTGGCACGACAGGCGGCTGTTCGGCAGGCGAGCGTCGCTGCTGTCGAGCAGATCATTCTCATCTTCGCTGACCGCCGACAGCTTATCGAGATGCTCCTCGCCGACGTAGACGTGGCAAGTGGCGCAGCTCAGGCAGCCGCCGCACAGCGCGAGCAGTTCGTCGAACCCGGCGTCACGGATATTCTCCATGAGGCTGAGGCCGTCCTTGGCGGTAACGTTGCGCTCGGCGCCCGAGCGGTCGGTGATCTTGATGCTAGTCATCGGCGCGCCTTGCCTCAAGCGAGCGCGCGTCGCAACGGGGGAATGTTGCGCGGGCGCGGCGAGCTTCTAAAGAACTGGCCATGCGCGGGGTGGGACAGACAGTGCGGATCGGTTTCCTGTTCAATCACGACCAGCTGCATCAGGTCGCGCACATTCTGCCGATCGCCCTGCGTTTGGCCGAAATGGGGGCGGGGGCCGAGATTATTCTGGCGACGACGAGCGAACGCATTCGCACCGAGGTCGAATTGCTCGCCGGAGATGCCATTGGGCGCGGCGTGTCGGTGGTTTCGCTAGGGCTGCGAACCCGAATGGCGCGGCTGATCGAGCGGTTCGTCGGGCGCTGGTTACCGGTGCGAAAATGGTTTGTGCTCAGCGACAATCTCGACTTTTTCCGCTCGCTCGACGTGCTGGTGGTGGCGGAGAAAACCTCGCTCGCGCTGAAGCGGCGATTCGAGCTGACGAACCTCAAGATCGTCCACACCCGCCACGGCGCAGGCGACCGCGCGATCGGGTTCGACAAGGCCAGCGCGGGGTTCGACGCGGTGCTCATCTCGGGCCCCAAGATCGGCGAGCGGCTGGTGGCGGACGCCGGCGTGACGTCCGACCGGCTGCACTTGGTCGGCTATCCCAAGTTCGACCTCCACCGCGACACGCGCGCCGACCTTCCGATCGCGAAGGACGGCCGCCCGGTGGTGATCTACAACCCGCACCCGTCGCCGCATCTGTCGTCGTGGTACCGGTTCGGCCGGGCGATCATGGACTGGTTTGTCGCACACCCGGAATATCAGCTGATCTTCGCCCCGCACGTGATGCTATTCGAACGCCCTGTGACCATTTCGATCGACCGCTTGCGAATGGCACGGCCGGGCCGCATCGAGCCGCGCTGGCAACAAGCCGAGAACATCTTCATCGACACCGGCAGCCGCGCCTCGACGACGATGGCCTATACCAACGCCGCCGACATTTACCTGGGCGACGTGAGCAGCCAGGTTTATGAGTTCCTCCTCCGCGCGCGGCCATGCCTGTTCGTCGATGCGCACGGCAGCGACTGGCGCGGCAACCCGAATTTCACCCATTGGCGCACCGGCCCGGTGATCGACGATATCGCCAGCCTCGGTGAAGGACTCGTCCGCGCCCGGGGCGAGTTCGAGACTGTCTACCGGCCGGTTCAGGAGCAATTGTTCGCGCACAGCTTCGACCTGACCGACGAGCCGTCTGCCGTTCGCGCGGCCAGGGCGATCGCGCGTATTGCGGGGGTTCGCGCATGACCGACCGCGTGTCCGACCCGGTCGTCAGGCGGATCTACGCCAATCTCGCGCGGCTGATCGGCGGCAAGGCGGCGGCGGGGGTGATCAGCCTGCTCTACATGATCATCGCCGCGCGCGCGCTCGGCCCGGCCGATTACGGCGTGCTGATTCTGGTCCACACCTTCGCGATGACAGTCGGCGGGATCATCGAATTTCCCGGCTGGCACGCGATTGTCCGCTATGGAGCAGAGGCGCTGGAGGCCAGGGATCATGACCGGTTGGGCCGACTGCTTCGCTTCGCCGGGGCGGTCGAGCTTGCCGGGGGGGCGCTGGCCGTAGCGACCGCGGCGGTGCTCGGGCCGATGCTGGGGGCGCGGCTCGGCTGGTCGCCGGTCGCGGTCGGGTTCGCCGTGCCGTACAGCCTTGCCGTGCTCGCCTCGATCAGGGCGACCCCGGCCGGATACCTCCAACTCAGCGGAAGGTTCGACCTGCTCGGCTGGCATACCGTCGCCGCGCCGCTGGTGCGGCTCGCGGGGGCCATCATCGCTGCGGCGCTTGACGCCGGGCTTCATGGTTTCCTTGTCGCATGGCTGTTCGCCGCGTTGGCCGAATGGGCCTCGCTGTGGGCGATCGGGCTGTGGGTGGCGCGACGCGAATTGGGCGCAATCCCCCTGCGTGGGTCAATCAGGGGAGTAACACAGGAGAATGACGGCATCTGGCGGTTCATGATCGGCGCCAATGCTGACGTAACATTCAGTGAACTGGCCGGGCGCATCGCTCCGCTGGTTATCGGCTGGGTCAGCGGCGCGACCGCGGTCGGCTTCTTCTCGCTCGCCCAGCGAGTGACGACGGTGCTCGCGGTCCCGGCGCAGGTGCTCGGTCAAGCCACCTATGCCGAGCTTGCCCGGCTGATCGCTGCCGGGGGGCACGGCGCGCCGCTGCGGCAGGCACTGCGCAAGAGCATCGTCATCGCTTTTGCCGCCGCGCTGCCCGTGGTCCTGCTGCTGGTCCTGTTCGGCCGTCAGATCGCGGTGTCAATCGGCGGACCCGCCTATGCCGGGGCCGCCGGGCTGTTGCTGTGGCTGACCGCCGCGCGCGCGGCCCTGCTGGTCGGCCCGTCGGCGAGTGCCGCGTTGGTCGCGCTAGGGCGCCCGGCGCTGTCGGTCGCGGCGAACATGGGAACGGCGCTGGCGACGCTGCCGTTGCTGCCGTTGCTGCTGTGGCGCTTCGGGCTGGCCGGTGCTGGCCTGCACGCGCTCGTGCAATCGCTAGCGGCGTCGACGCTCCTGCTGCTGTTCGTTGCGCGGGCAAGCGGCGAGCGCGACCGCAAAGTCCAGCTGCGATGATCCATATCGCCTATGTTATCAGCTCGGTCGAGGGCGGCGGCGCGGCGCTACCCGTCGTCGGCGTCGTGCAACTCTTACGGCGCGAAGGGTTTGACGTGACGGTCCTCGCCTTGTCACGCCGCGACGGGCGCTCCCTCCCGGCGCTCGAGGAAGCGGGTATCGCGGTTCGTGTGCGGGAGGGCGGCGAGACGGACCACCTGGCGGCGCTGCGCTGGCTGCGGCATCAGTTTCGAGAGCTGACCCCGGCTTTGATATGGACGTCGTTGACGCGCGCCACGCTCCTTGGCCAGCTCGCGGCGGGCCGAACGCCGGTTGTGAGCTGGCAGCACAACGCTTTCCTCAAGCCCGCAAATCGGCGGTTGCTGCGGTTGCTCCAGCGACGCTCGTCGCTGTGGGTGGCGGATTCCGAACAGGTTGCCCAGCTGACCCGCGATCGCCTCGTGGTCGAGGCCGAGCGGGTGCTTGTCTGGCCATTGTTCGCCGCCGATCCGAACGCGCCGCGCGCCACGCCGTGGCACCACGGCGAACCGGTGCGCGTCGGAAGCCTCGGGCGCCTGCACCAGGCAAAAGGGTATGACGTGTTGATCGATGCGCTCGCTCGATTGCGCGGCGTCGCCGACTTGCCACCGATCGAAGTGACGTTGGCGGGAGAGGGGGCGGAGAGAGAGGCGCTGGCGGCCCAGGCCCGATCACTTGGCGTTGATATACGATTGAGCGGTTTCGTCGCTGAACCGCGCAACTATCTGGCAGGGCTCCATCTTTACCTCCAGCCGTCCCGCCGGGAAGGGCTGTGCGTCGCCGCGCACGAGGCGATGGCGGCGGGCTTGCCGGTGCTCGCCTCGGCGGTGGGCGAATTGCCCAACAGCATCGTTGAGGGAACGGGGCTAACCGTCCCGCCGGGTGACCCGGAAGCGCTCGCCGAGGCGCTGGAAAGCCTGCTGCGGCACCCACAAAATCTGGCGGCAATGGGCAAGTCAGCGCGCGTTCGCGTTCTGGAGCAGTTTGGACCCGACCGCTTCGAGGCGGCCGGTCGGACGATCGCCGAGCGGCTGAAATCTATCCTTCGGCATGAACGATAAGCCGCGCGGCCGGTCCGGCGCATGGCGCGACGGAAACGGGTGACATGCTTCAGCCCCGATCCGCCACGACCCGGTCGAGCAGGTCGAGCCAGCGCTTGGCGCTCGTGGATGCCTCGTGGCGAGCGGCGAGGGCAAGGCGGGCGGTTTCGTCGACCGGTGGTCCGCTGAGCAACGTGTCCAGCGCGGTGGCGAGGGCTGTCGGCTCTGCGGTTGCGATCGCGCCGAAGCTCGCGTCGCACAGGATTTCGGGCAACGCGACCGAAGACGCGGTGGTGACGACCGGCACCCCGGCGACGATCGCCTCCACGAGGATCGCCGGGTAGCCTTCATAGGTCGAGGTCGACAGCAGCACGTCGGCTTCGGCGAACCACGGTGCAAGGTCGGGCACCTGCCCGGCGAAATAGACCCGATCCGCTATGTCCAATTTCATCGCCAGTTGCTCGAGCGCCGCGCGTTCGGGGCCGTCGCCGACGATCGTCAGCCGGGCGTCGCGCCGGTGCCAGGCGGCCAGCATCTGAAGCGCAAGCGCGACGCGTTTCTGCGGAACGAGGCGCCCGGCGACGAGCAGGCGAGGGGTCGTCGCGTCGGGCTTCATATCGAGCGGTGCGAGCGGGCGGTCGATGATCGGTTCCGGAATGACGCTGATCGGCACGCTCGGGATCGTCCGCCGCGCCTCGACGGCCAGCGCCTGCGACATGGTGACGAGCTGGGCTGTCCCCTTGGCCTGCGCGCGCTTCGCCCGGCGGAACAGCGCGCGGGAGAGCGAGCCGAGGTCGGCGCGCTCGAGCGGGTTGCTGAGCTTTGCAACAATCGGGATCGTCACGCCGCGCGAGATCAGATTGGCGAGGATCGGCAGGTGATAATTTCCCGGCCCGACGATGACGTCATAATGTCGCTCTGAAAACGCGTGGAGCAGGCGCTGCGCCAGTCGCCGTCGGGACCCGATCGCGCGCGGAGTCGCGGGTATCGTCTCGCACACCGCGACACCTGCTCCGACGAGACCGCGCGCCGGACCGGCCTCGCTGCCGCACAGGATCGTCACGTCGCGGCCGGCTGCGGCCCACAGATTAGCCAGGCGGATGATGATCCGCTCGGTCCCACCGGAGGCGAAGTCGTGAAGGATAATCGCGATCCGCTGCGCACCCCCGTCCGCGTTACGCTGTAACACCATGTCGTACGATCGATCCTGTTCGGCGGGGCGCCCGCAGCCGGGCCTCGACGCGCCTCTGTGACCGACCCGGGGCGCTTCGCCAAGCCCGGTCATAGCCCGCATCATTGCCGCAATGCGGCCTATCGTTGTTGACAGCGACGGCCTACGCCTCATGGTGCCGCGCACATGACCCGCCTGTTTCCCAGCCCCGCTTCCCCCCTCGAGCTGGCGGTGATCATTCCCGTGCTCAACGAGGCCGACAATCTCGCGCCGTTGATCGAGCGAATCGACGCCGCGCTCGACGGGATCGTGTGGGAAGCGCTGATCGTCGACGATAATTCGCCCGACGGCACGGCCTCGCTTGCCCGGTTGATGGCACGCAGCGATCCCCGGGTCCGCATCGTCCAGCGGATCGGGCGGCGCGGCCTGTCGTCGGCGGTGATCGAGGGAATGCTGGCGAGCGCCGCGCCAGTGCTGGCGGTGATCGACGGCGACCTCCAGCATGACGAGACATTGCTGCCCAAGCTCTACTGGGCGGTGGCCGAGCAGGGCAACGACCTCGCAGTAGGCACGCGCTACCAGGAAGGCGGATCGACCGGCGACTGGGACGCCTCTCGGGAACGGATGAGCCGCTTCGCAACCGCCCTCTCGCGGCGCCTGCTCAAGGCCGAGATGAGCGACCCGATGAGCGGCTTCTTCGCGGTTCGGCGCGACGTGGTCGAGGCCGCGATGCCGCACCTGTCGTCGATCGGATTCAAGATCCTCATGGACCTCGTCGCCTCGTCGCCGACCCGGCTCAAGATTGCCGAGCTGCCCTATACCTTCCGCAACCGGCTCCACGGCACATCAAAGTTCGACGCCCGGGTCGCGCAGGAATTTGCCATCCTGCTGCTCGAAAAAATGTTCGGCCGCTTCCTGCCGGTGCGATTCCTGATGTTCGCGATGGTCGGCTCGCTCGGCCTCGTCGTCCATCTCGCGGTGCTCGGCGGCGGGATCGCGGCGACCCTCCCGTTCCAGTTCGCCCAGAGCCTCGCGGTCGCGGTCGCGATGACTGGCAACTTCTTCCTCAACAACAGCCTGACGTTTCGCGACATGCGCCTGCGCGGGGTCAGCCTGTGGCGCGGCCTCGCCAGTTTCTACGCGGTCGGGCTGGTCGGCGCGATCGGCAATGTCGGGGTCGGCGCCGTGGTCTATCGGCTGGAGGGGATCTGGTGGCTGGCCGGGCTCGCCGGGGTCGCGGTCGGCGTCGTGTGGAACTACGCCGCCTCGTCGGTCGTCACCTGGCGGGTCAAGCGCTAGCGTTGGACCAGGCGAGGACGAATGCGCCGCTCGAGCGAAGCATGGTCGGATCACCGTCGAGGATCGCGCATTGGCCGGGGAGCAACTGCTCGCCCTCAACCTCGACCGGAGCATCGATCGGCAGCAGCTGAATGCTGGTGGCTGACGAGGGCAGGGGCGGGGCGACGCCGTGGCACCAGGCGACGCCGAAGAAACGCCCGTCGACCAACACCGCACTTGCCGCTTCGTCGATCTGGCGATCGGCGGGGTGGGCATGCGACCGGGGCACCACGACGTCGCGGCTTTCGGCGAGATGGAGATCGCGCGGGCGACCATAGTCGAACAGGCGATAGGTGACGTCGGCGGACTGCTGGACCTCCAGCACCGTCAGCCCGCGCCCAAGCGCATGAACTGTGCCGGCGGGGTTATAGATGAACTGCCCGCGAAGCGCCGGCCGCCAGTCGATGTGGCGCTCGATCGTGCCGTCGAGGGCGGAGTCGAGCAACTCCTCGGCGGACATTATTGTCCGTGTGCCGATGCCTAGTTCGGCGCCGGGTTCGACGTCGATCACCAGCCAGCACTCGTCCTTGCCATGCGGCAATCCGCGAGCGTGCGCGGTCTCCTCGTCGGGATGAACCTGGATCGACAGCCGTTCGGTCGTGAACAGATATTTGGCCAAGACGTCGAGCGGCCGCTGCCCTTCGGCGCGATCGGCCTGTTCGAACCAGATCTCGCCGATCTGCCGCGCCGGGTCGGCGCCGAAGCGTGGGTCGATGCCACGTCGCCCCCACGGCTTGTCGATGATGCGGGCCGCGAGCCGCTGCATCAGTTTTTCCGGTTGGCCTGGTACCAGGCATGCGCCTCGCGCACGCGCTGGGCGTCGGCGAGGGGCGCAACCAGCACGACATCGTCGGTGGCGAGCAGCATCAGACCCTCGACGCCGAGCGCGATGATCTGTGGGCCACTCGATCGGACCAGATTGCCCGCGCCGCCGATGACGACCGATCCGGACTCGACCGCATTGCCGTCGCCGTCGCGCGGCGCATGGTCGAACGCCGCGAGCCAGCTGCCGACGTCGGACCAGCCGAAGTCGGACGGGATCACCCCGACGCGGTCGAACTTCTCCATCACCGCATGGTCGAAGGCCTGCGCGGGAACGGCGGCGAACGCCTCGCGGTCGGGGGTGACGATCATCGCGCCGGGCTCACTCAAGGACGCTCGGACGGCGGCGAGGATGTCCGGGCTGTGCGCCGCGAAGCCCTCGATAAAGGTGCGCGCGGTGGCGAGGAAGATGCCGCCGTTCCACAAATGGTCGCCGCTCGCGATCATCGCCTCGGCGCGTGCCGCGGCGGGCTTCTCGATGAAGCGCTCCGCCCGCAGCACCGCGCCCGCCAGTCGCGCGCCGGTCTGGACATAACCGAACCCTGTTTCGATCCGTGTCGGCTTCATCCCGAACGTCACGATCAGCCCGGCCTCGGCCCCGGCTCTGGCGGCGTCGACGGTCGCGCGGAACGCCTCGGGGTAGGCGATATGGTGGTCGCTCGGCAGGATCAGCAGCAGCTCGTCGTCATCGGCCGCGGTGAGGGCGGCCAGCGCGACTGCGGCGGCGGTGTTGCGCGCGGCGGGCTCGGCGATGATTCGCGGGGCACCAACCGAGGCGTCGCGGGCGGTCGCCTCGACCTGCTCGATATGCCCTGCGCCGCAGATAACGGTCGCAGCTGAGAACAGCACCGCGTCGGCAACCCGCGCGAAGGTCTGGTGAAGCAACGACGAATCGCCGACCAGCGGCAGGAATTGCTTTGGCCGCTCGGCGGTCGACAGCGGCCACAGCCGTGTCCCCGCTCCCCCGGACAGGATGATTGGACGGATTCGCTGGTCGAGCGTCACTCTCAACATAATGCGCGTCATAGGGCAAAGCCGTGACAGGTGAAGCCGACGGCAGAGCAAAACCGCCGATCCGTCGAAAATTATTGCCGACGACCGCTGCAACCCGCGATCCCGACTCCCCGCGCGTCCGGCCAGACTTCGCACTGTATAAAAAGAGGTAAGAACATCAACGTCTTGACCGTAGGGAGCGCGCTCGCGTCAACATTTCACCCGCCCAAAACCGCCGTATTGATTGACGAGAACCGCCGCGAGCCGTCTGCTGCAATGCACAATATTAGGGGGATTCGATGCGGTTCGCACCCGGGCTATTACTGAAAAAGGCGGCGCAGGCCGTGACATTGTTCGCCATGTCCGCGCCAGCGTTCGCACAAGCGGCGATGGTCAAGGCACCCGATGCCGTCGCGCAGGCGACGATGTCGAACAAGGGCGACACGGCGTGGATGCTGGTCTCGTCGGCGCTCGTCCTGCTGATGTCGGTCCCCGCGCTCGGGCTGTTCTATGGCGGCCTCGTCCGCACCAAGAACATGCTCAGCGTGCTGATGCAGGTGTTCATGATCGTCTCGGTCGCGGCGCTGGTGTGGGTTAGCTGGGGTTACACCATGGCGTTCACCTCGGCGGGCAGCGTCGCACCGCTGTTCGTCGGCGGGTTCAGCAAGCTGTTCCTCGCCGGTGTATCGGCCTCGACCTATGCCGCAACCTTCTCGAACAACGTCTACATCCCCGAATATGCGTTCGTTATTTTCCAGATGACCTTCGCCTGCATCACCCCGGCGCTGATCGTCGGCGCCTTCGCCGAGCGCATGAAATTCTCGGCGATCATAGTGTTCGTGGTGGCGTGGTTGACCCTCGTCTATTTCCCGATTGCGCACATGGTATGGTACTGGGCGGGTCCCGACTTCCTGCCCGACGCGCCGACCGACTACGGCTTCTTGTGGGGCAAGGGTGCGCTCGACTTCGCCGGTGGCACGGTGGTCCACATCAACGCCGGGATCGCCGGCCTGGTCGGCTGCATCATGGTCGGCAAGCGCGTCGGCTATGGTCGTGACGCGACCCCGCCGCACTCGCTGACGATGACGATGATCGGCGCCTCCCTGCTCTGGGTCGGCTGGTTCGGCTTCAACGCCGGCTCCAACCTCGAAGCCAATGGCGTGACCGCGGTCGCGTTCATCAACACCTTCGTCGCAACTGCCGCTGCTGCGGTGAGCTGGGCGCTGGTCGAGCGGGTAACTCACGGCAAGCCGTCGATGCTGGGAGCCGCCTCGGGTGCGGTGGCGGGGCTCGTCGCGATCACGCCGGCGAGTGGATACGCCGCGCCGATGACCTCGATCCTGCTCGGCTTCATCGTCTCGCCGATCTGCTGGTTCTTCGTCACCACGGTGAAGAACAAGTTCAAATATGACGACACGCTCGACGTATTCGGCGTCCACTGCATCGGCGGGATTGTCGGCGCGTTGGGTACCGCGATCGTCGCTGCGCCGGCATTGGGGGGGCAGGGCGTCATTAATTATGCTGTGTTTCCGGCAGTTCCCGACACGTATGACATCGGCGCGCACCTGATGATTCAGTTCGAGGCCGTCGCGATCACCCTGCTGTGGTCGGGCATCGGTTCAGCGGTGCTTTACTTCATCATCGACAAGACGATCGGGCTTCGCCTGTCGGAAGACGAAGAGCGCGAGGGGTTGGACCTGTCCGATCACGGAGAACGCGCCTACAACTACTAACCATGGAAACCCTGTTCGATTTCTTCGCCCGGCTTTCGGCCACCGCCAGAAGCGCCATTGACGAAGCGATCGGACAGGGGATCAATCCCGAAAACAAAGCTGAGGGCTCGCACTACGATCCGGTCACCGCGGTGGACAGGGAAGTAGAGCGGGCCCTTCGCGCGATGATCGAACAACACTTCCCCGAGGACGGGATCGTCGGCGAGGAATATGACGCAATCCGCGAAGACGCGCGCCGCGTGTGGAGCCTCGATCCGATCGACGGCACCCGGCAACTGGTGTGCGGGTTGCCGACGTGGACGGTGCTGGTCGGGCTGGTCGAGGATGGCGTGCCCGTAGCCGGGATGATCGACACGCCGCGGCTCGGTGAGCTTGTCTTGGGCGATTCGAGTGGGACGATCTTTTACGAAACCTCGCAACGCCTGCGCACGAGCGGTTGCAAGACCCTCGCTGAGGCGCGGCTCTCAACCACCGATCCATACCTCTTCGACGCCGATGCCGCGCCGCGGTTCGAACGCCTGCGCAAGGCCGCGCAACTGACCCGCTTCGGCCTCGACGGCCACGCTTACGCCCGCATCGCCCACGGTACGCTCGACCTCGTCGCCGAGACGGGCCTCAAGCCACACGACTGGCAGGCGCTGGTCCCGGTGGTGCGCGGCGCGGGCGGGGTGATCGGCAACTGGCACGGCGGCGACGACATGAGCGGCGGCGACGTACTCGCGGCGGCGACGCGCGAACTGTTCGACGAGGCAATGGTCGTGCTGGCCGGTTAGGCGTGCCGTTTCTTGAGTTCGGCGATGATGTCTGTCCAGGCGAGGCCGCGCGCCTTGAGGAGCACGGTGAGGTGATAAACCAGATCCGCCGCTTCCGATGTCAGCTCCGCATCATCCCCGCAGCGCCCGGCCAGCGCGGTCTCGACGCCTTCTTCGCCGACCTTTTGCGCGGCTCGTGCCGGCCCTTCTGCCAATAGTTTGGCGGTGTAGCTGGTGGCGGGGTCGGCGCTCGCTCGCGAGGCGATCACGCGTTCGAGCGAGCCGATGAACCCGACGCCCGGCGCGCCGTCGTCGCCAAAGCAGCTGTCGCTACCGGTGTGGCAGGTCGGGCCGCGCGGGTTTGCGAGGATCAGCAATGCATCGCGGTCGCAATCCATCCTGATGCCGACCACATCGAGCAGATTGCCCGAGGTCTCACCCTTGCGCCACGGCACCCCACGCGAACGGCTGTGAAACGTCACCAGCCGGTCCGCTATCGTCGCCTCAAGCGCCGCGCGGTCCATATAGCCCAGCATCCGCACCTCGCCCGACGCCGCGTCCTGCACGACCGCCGGGATCAGCCCGGCCATCTTTGCCCAATCCAGTGTGTGCGGATCGATCACAGCCTCACCTCCACGCCCATCGCCGCCAAGTCCCGCTTGAGATCCGGAATCGCGATTCGCCGATCATGGAACACGCTCGCCGCCAGCGCCCCGCTCGCGCCGATCCCGAATGCCTCGGCAAAATGCTGAGCGGATCCAGCGCCCCCCGATGCAATCACCGGCACGCCCAGCGGAACGATCGCCGCCGTCTGCAAAAGATCATATCCCCGCCGCACCCCGTCGCGGTCGATGCAGTTGAGCACGATCTCGCCCGCCCCCAGCGCCACCGCTTCGCGCGCCCACGCCACCGTTTCGCGCCCGGCGTCACGCGTCGCCTCGACCGAGCCGGTATACTGCTTGACGATCCACCGCCCGTCGCCGGCGACCAGGCTGTCGATCCCGACCACCACACACTGCCGCCCGAACGCCTCGGCCAGCTCGCCGATCAGTTCGGGCCGTTCCAGCGCCGGCGAATTGACCGAGATCTTGTCCGCCCCCTGCTCGAGTACCCGCGCCGCCTCGTCGCGGCTCCTGATCCCGCCCGCGACGCAGAACGGGATGTCGATCACCGCCGCCACCCGGTGGACCCATGCCACATCGACCCCGCGCCCCTCGGCACTGGCGGTGATGTCGTAAAACACCAGCTCGTCGGCGCCCTCGTCGCGATAGCGCAGCGCCAGGTCGACAATGTCGCCGACATCGCGATGGTCGCGAAACTTGACCCCCTTGACCACCCGCCCGTCGGCGACGTCGAGGCACGGGATGATCCTAGCGACTGGCATGAAGTGCCTGCCTGACGGTGAACCGCCCCTCCCACAGGGCCTTGCCGACGATCGCCCCCGCCGCCCCGACTCGCTTCAAATGCGGTAGGTCGCGCAGCGTGGCGACGCCGCCTGACGCCTGCAAGGCGATGCTCGGCCAGGTGTCGACGATCGCCTCGATCAGCGGCAGGTTCGGCCCGCTCAACATCCCGTCGCGGCTGATGTCGGTAACGAGCAGATGGCGCACCGCTGGAAAGAGTTTGAGGACATGGTCGAGCGTCTGGCCCGACCCTTCGGTCCAGCCATGGGTCGCGACGATCGCATGATTTCCCTGGATGCGGACGTCGAGCGCGAGCGTCAGGCGATCGGGTCCGAATTGCTCGAGCAGCGCCGCGAACGCCGGCGGATCATTTACCGCCAGGCTGCCGACGACGACCCGCGCCACGCCTGCGTCGAGCAGGGTCGCGACATGCGCCGCCGAGCGCACCCCGCCGGCGACCTGCAACTTCAAGCGCGCTCCCTTGGCTAGCCTCGCGAGCAGTTCGTGCTGGCGCGGTTCCTTCGCCTTCGCCCCGTCGAGGTCGACGATGTGCGCCCACGCCGCGCCCTCGTCCGCGAACCGCGCGAGCGCCGCGGCGGGCTCCTCGTCATAGCGCGTCTCGCGCGCGAAATCGCCTTGCGCCAGGCGAACGCAGCGGCCGTCGATAAGGTCGATGGCGGGATAGAGGATCATGCCGACAGGAACGCTTTCAAGTAGCGCGCGCCGGGTTCGGCCGACCGCTCGGGATGGAATTGTGCGCCCCACAGATGGCCCTGCCGCAGCGCCGCCGGGATCGGCCCGCCATAGGTCACACGCGCCGCCGTCGCCGGCCCATCGTCGCAGGCGAAGCTGTGCGCGAAATAGACATGGTCGCCGTTCTCAAGCCCGATCTCCGGATGGGCCTGCTCGATCGGCGTCCATCCCATATGCGGCACCGGCCGACCCGGCGCTGCGGTCATCGCCCGCACCCGCCCGCGCACCAGCCCGAGACAGGTCGCGTCGGCCTCGTCCGATTCCTCGAACATCAACTGCATCCCCAAACATATCCCGAGCAGCGGCTTCGTCCGCGCCTTCAACGCCGCGACCAGCCCGAGCGCCTCGAGCCGTCCCATCGCATAGCCCGCCGCGCCAACGCCAGGCAGCACCAGCCGCTCGACCTCGCCAACCAAGGTGGCATCTTTCACCAGCACGGCTTCCGCCCCGAGCCGCGCGAAGCCCAGCCGGATCGACTCGACATTGCCATAGCCCAGATCGAGAATCGCGAGGTTTGGAGGAGGTGAGCTCACAGCACGCCCTTGGTGCTCGGCAGCGCATCGCCGCGCCCCTCGATCGCCAGCCCCATGCGCAGCGCGCGCCCGAACGCCTTGAAGCAGCCCTCGACCTTGTGGTGGTCGTTGTCGCCCTCGACCTTGACGTGGATCGCCGCGCCCATCGAGTCGGCCAGGCTGCGGAAGATGTGGGGGACCATCTGGGTCGGGAGTCCGCCGACGTCGGGGGTATCGAAGCTGCCTTCGAACTTTGAAAACGGCCGCCCCGACAGGTCGATCAGCACCTCGGCGCGCACCTCGTCCATCGGCAGGGCAAAGCCGAACCGCCCGATCCCGCGCTTGTCGCCCAATGCCACCTTCAGCGCCGCGCCCAGCGCCAGCGCGATATCCTCAATACTGTGGTGAGGGTCGATCTCGAGGTCGCCCGAGCAGGCCAGGGTCAGCGCGAACCCACCATGCGCCGCAACCTGGTCGAGCATATGGTCGTAAAATCCGATCCCCGTGTCGATCCGCCGCGGTTCGGTCCGGTCGAGGTCGACCGCCACCGCTATCCGCGTCTCCTTGGTGTCCCGCACGATCTCCGCGCGGCGGCTCGGGCGAACGGCCTCGGCCAGCCCGAACACCGCCAGCATCGCCGCATTCTCCATTTCTGTGCCGACGGTCACCCGCACCCCACCCGGCGCCGCGTTAGGCCGGAACCGCAACCGAATTTCCGCCGAGGCAAGGCGCTGCGCAAGCCCGGCCGGATCGGCCACTTCGAGGAACAGGAAATTGCCGCCCGTGCGGATCGACCGTATCTCCGCCACCGCGCGCAACCGCTCGGCCAGCATGTCGCGGTCGGCGACCAGTCGCGCGATCCGCTCGGCGTGAAGCGGCATCCGCTCCGCCGCGAGCGCATCGGTCGTCGCCGCAACCGACAGCGACGGCAGCGGGTATGGCGGCGACGCGCGCGACGCGACCTCGATGATCTCGGGATCGGCAATCAGGCACCCGACGCGTGCCCCGGCCAGCCCATAGGCCTTCGACAGGGTCCGCAGCACGGCGAGGTTGCCGCCGACCTCCGCGACCATGCTCGGCGTGTCGGAAAATTCGATGTAGGCCTCGTCCGCAATGACCAGCGTGTCGGGCAGCGCGGCGGCGATGCGCCTGACTTCGGCCGGCTCGACCGGGGTTCCGGTCGGATTGTTCGGCGTGCACAGGAACAGCAATTTTGGCCGCGCCTCGGCGCACGCCGCGATCACCGCGTCGCAATCGAACTGCAAATCCCCGGTCAGCCGGGCGGCAACCACCTTGGCGCCCTGCAACCGCGCGAATTGCGCGTAAGCCGTGAAGGTCGGCTCGACGATGACGATGCTGTCCTCGCCCGGCCGGCAGAAGGTGCGGATCAGCAAGTCGATCGCATCGTCGCTTCCCCGCGTCGCCCATAATTGCGTCGGCGCGCACCCATAGAGGTCGGCCAGCCGCTGGCGAAGCGCCGCCGGCTGCGGCTCGGGATAGCGGTTGACCGACCCCGCCAGCCCGCCGCCGACCAGCGGCGCGAACGGATTCTCGTTGGCGTCGAGCTTGATCGACCGTCCGATCGGCACACCGCCCGCCGCCGCCGCCGCCGCCGTGTCGGTCGGGGGCAGGGCAAGGATCTCCGGCCGGGCAAGCCGGTGGGCGAGGGAAGCCGGGCCGCTCATGCGCGCATCTCCGCCGCTCTCGCGTGGGCTTCGAGCCCCTCCAGCCGCGCCAGCGTTGCCGCTGGCCCCGCGACCGCCCGCGATGCCTCAGGCGTCGCTCGCAACACGCTGACCTCTTTCATGAAACTCTGCACCGTCACCCCGCCATAAGCCCGCGCCGCGCCGCCGGTCGGAAGCACATGGCTCGACCCGGCGAGATAATCGCCAAAGCTCTCCGCCACCCCATGCCCGACGAAAATCGCTCCGGCATTGCGGATCGCCAGCACCAGCGCATCGGGATCGGCGACGGCCAGGCTCAAATGCTCCGGCGCCCAGTCGTTGGCCAGCGTCACCGCTTCGTCGAGCGACTCCACGACCACCGCCTTCGCAGCCGCCATCGCGGCCCGCGCGGCGGGAATATCGCCCAGCTGCCGCTCGACCTCGGCCACCACTCGCTCGGCCAACCCAACCTGCGTCGCCACCAGCACCACTTCGGCGTCGTGATCATGCTCGGCCTGGCTGAGCAGGTCCGCTGCCACCGTCGCCGCATCGGCGCTGGCGTCGGCAATGACCATCAATTCGCTCGGCCCCGCGGGCAAGTCGATCGCCGGCCCTCCCGCCATCGCCGAGACCAAAGCTTTGGCGCTCGCTACCCACGCATTGCCCGGCCCGGCGATCTTCGCCACCGGCGCAATCTCGCCCGCGCCGAACGCCATCGCCGCCACCGCCTGCGCCCCGCCGACGGTCCAGATCGCCTCGATCCCGCACAGCTCAGCGGCCAGCGCAATCGCCGGATCGAGCCCGCCGTCCGGGCGTGGCGGGGTAACGACGACGATCTCACCGACCCCCGCCGCCCGCGCCGGGATCGCCAGCATCAACAGCGTCGAAAACAGCGGTGCATTCCCGCCTGGCACATACAGCCCGACCCGGTCGATCGCCCGCCATTGCTTGGCGACGGTCAACCCGGGCATCGTTTCGACCGCCACATCGCGCGGCCGCGTCCCCTCGTGGAAGCGCGTCACATTGGCATGAGCCAGTTCGACTGCCGCCAGCGTGTCGGCGGGCCACTCCGCCCGCGCCCTCGCTGCGAACGGCGCGACCTCGACCAGCTTCGGCGCGGCGCCATCGATCCGCTCGGCCTCGGCGACCAACGCATCCCAGCCGCCGTCGCGCACTCGACCGACGATCCCCGCCACCGCGTCGCGAAACGCCGGATCCTCTCGCCGCGTCCGCCGGTCGAGCGCGCCCGGTCTATTCTCGACAATCCGCATCAGAGCATCATCTTTTCAATCGGCATCACCAGGATTGCCGACGCACCCGCCGCCTTCAATTTCTCCAGCGTCTCCCAGAACACCGATTCCTGGCACACCGCCTGGACCGCATAATGGCCCGGCCGCCCGGCGAGCGGGATCACCGTCGGCGCCTCGGCTCCGGGCAGGATTCGCGAAATCTCGGCCAGCGACTCCTCGGCTGCATTGAGCACGATATATTTCGACTCCGCGGTCGCGATCACCCCGTTGATCCGCGTCATCAGCGCCGCGGCGCGCTCGGCGAGGGCAGGGGCGACCGGCTTCAATGTTCGCACCAGCACCGCCTCGCTGTCGAACACCGTCTCGACCGCGGCAAGGCCGTTGGCCTCGAGCGTCGCGCCGGTCGAGACGAGGTCGCAGACGAACTTCGCGATTCCCAACCGCGGCGCCAGTTCGACCGCACCCTTCATCGTCACGATCTCGGCCTCGATCCCGCGCTCCTTGAGGAAGCGCGCAGTGAGGCGCGGGTAACTGGTCGCGATCCGCTGTCCGGCCAGCATCGCCGTCTCATAGGCCGTCCCCTCGGGCGCGGCGATCTTGAGCGAGCAGCGGCCGAAGCCCAGCGTCGCGACCGTCTCGAACCTCGGGCTGGCGTGATCGAGCGCATATTCCTCGAGCACGTTCTGCCCACAGATCCCCAGCTCGCACACCCCGTCGGCGACGAACGTCGGGATGTCGTCGTCGCGCACGAACATCAGGTCGAGCGGGAAATTCTCGGCGCGGGCGGTCAGCGCGTTCTTGCCGCCCTGGATCTTGAGCCCGGCGCCCTTGAGCAGGTCGCGGCTTTGGTCGCTGAGACGGCCCGACTTCTGGATCGCGATGTGGAGTCGGCTACGGTCGGTCATTTCGCGTCCTTCATGCGGTCGAGCAGCAGCCGGTAACCGCCGTTCTGCTCCTCTTTCAGGAAGCGCGCGACGCGAACGATCGTCGTCGTGCTGACCCCGGTCGCGTCGTGGATGTCGCGGTAGGTCATGCCGCCCTTGTCGAGTAATTTGGCGACCTGCCAGCGTTCGGCGAGCGTGCGCACTTCGGCCGGGGTGCACAGGTCGCGGAGGACGGCGCGAGCCTCCGCTTCGCTCCAGATCGCGGAGAGAAGCGTGGCGAGTGCATCGATCGGAGCCTCTGGAGCAGGCGATTGCGGGGCGGAATGGGGGTTCAACTGTTACACCGTGATAGAACAATGCAACGAGCAACTAGCGATGTCGGGCGCGCGCCGCAACCCCCGATCGCCGTTCAATCGCGGTTCACCAAATGTGGCCGCAATGCGGCGACGCACTAACCGAGAGAAGAGATATGCTGTTTCCAATGATGGTTGCCACGGTGATCGCCAGCTCGTCGCCATCAGCGCCGCCGCCCGCGCTTACAAACCTCTCGGTCCTATCCTATAATATTCACGGGGTGCCGTGGCCGATCGCGATGCACCGGCCTCACGCGCTTCGCCAGATTGGGCAAGCCCTCGCCGAGATGCGGCTTGAAGGAAAACAGCCGAACGTCGTCGTGTTGCAGGAAGCGTTCACGCGCCGCGCCAAGCGTATGGTCAGTCTCGGCGACTATCACTACGTCGTTGCCGGTCCCTCCCGCCACGACCGGTTCGGGCCGCCCGAAGATCCCGAACAACGCCTTTTTTCCTCCCGCGACCGCGCCAGCAAGGGCGAGCATGTCGGCAAGATCGAGGACAGCGGACTGCTCGTCATGTCCGACTATCCGATCATTGCGGTCAAGCGCATGCCTTACCCGCGCTTCGCTTGCGCAGGGTTCGATTGCCTGGCGAACAAGGGAATGCTCCTCGTCCAGGTCCAGATGCCCGGCATCGCTCAGCCGGTCGTCATCGTGGACACGCACATGAACTCGCGCGGTGCATCGGGAGTAGCCGACGTCCGGTCCGATCGCGCCTACGACTGGCAAGTGCAAAGCCTTCGCCAGTTCGTCCGAGACAATATTCCGAGTGACGCACCAGCGATCGTCGCTGGCGACTTCAACATCGGCAGTGTGCCACACCGGCTGGCCGCTGTAACCGCGGATGGCGGAATCATGCCCGGCGGCGTCGACGCCGTTCGCCAGGCGATCAATGGCACGGCGGCGAATCCGGATACCGCGAACACTGCCGCAATAGCGCGGCACGGCAAGGATTGGATGTTCGGGCGCAGCGGCTCGCGCACCGAACTGAGCCTGCAGTCCGTCACCGTCCCCTTCGGCCTCGGCGCTGACGGGCACATGCTGTCCGACCATATGGGATACATCGCTCATTATCGCGTCGAGCCCCGGCCCGGGCAAGGAACCCCTTGACAATCGGGACCCCCTCCCGCCATTTAAGTCACATGTCGACCAATCTCTTCAGCATCCGCAATTGGTGGCGCTTCTCGCAACGATGGCGGTCGCGCGGTTGATTCTCGTCTTTTGACGATGTCCCCGGGTCCGCGTTTCGCGGGCCTTTTTTTTCGCCTTTTGTTGCCAGGAATTTTCAAGATGATCATCGTGATGAAGCCCAATGTCCCCGACGACGCCGTGACCGAGCTGCTTGCCCGGATCGAGGCGAAGGGCCTGAAGCCGCTTCACATGCCCGGCAGCGAGCGCGTCGTGCTCGGCGCGCTCGGCGACGAGCGGGTGCTGGCCGACCTCGCGCTCGAGAACCATCCCTATGTCGAATCGGTCAAACCGATCCTCGCTCCCTACAAGCTGGTCAGCCGCGAGCTTCACCCGCACGACACGATCGTTTCAATTGGCGACGTCAGCATCGGCGGCAGCCGCTTTGCGCTCATCGCCGGGCCGTGCGCGGTCGAGAACGAAACCCAGCTGCTCGCATCAGCCAAGGCGGCCAAGGCCGGCGGCGCGCGGATCCTGCGCGGCGGGGCGTTCAAGCCGCGCACCTCGCCCTACTCGTTTCAGGGGCACGGCGGCGGAGCGCTCGAACTGCTCGCCGAGGTCGGCCGCGAAGTCGGCATGCCGGTGGTCACCGAAGTGCTCGAAAGCGGCGATGTCGAACTGGTCGCTCGCCACGCCGACGCGCTCCAGGTCGGTGCGCGCAACATGCAGAATTTCGCGCTGCTGAAAGCGATCGGCCAGACCCGCACTCCGGTCATCCTCAAGCGCGGCATGGCGGCCAAGGTCGAGGATTTGCTCCTCGCCGCCGAATATATCCTCGCCGAGGGCAACGACCAGGTCGTGCTGTGCGAGCGCGGCATCTGCACCTTCGAAACCGCGACCCGCAACACGCTCGACCTTGCCGCCGTGCCGTTGCTCAAGGCGAAGAGCCACTTGCCGGTGATCGTCGATCCGTCGCACGGCACCGGCATCCGCAGCCTCGTTACGCCGATGGCGCTGGCGGGTGCGGCGGCGGGAGCCGACGGCCTGATGGTCGAGGTCCATTACGACCCCGCCGTCGCGCTGTCCGACGGCGCACAGTCGCTCTACCCGGCGCAGATGGAGGCGCTCGGCAAGCAGCTGGCGCAACTCCTGCCGGTCGTCGGCCGCACCCTGTGACACCAGCGCGGCCTGTGACGAAGCTGGGGGCGGGGCAGGCGGCAAGCCTCGTCCGGCGGCTCGCCGGGCCGGTCGACGCGTTCGCGCTCCACGCCGCGCTTGCCGGCGACGGCCACGGCACCCCGCCGCTGTTCATCCAGCGCACCGGTGGCCCGGCGTTGATCGTCGAGGCGGAGGCGGTTCGCGCGGTGTGCAACGGCCAGCAGGTGGTGCTCGACGCGCTCACCGAAAACGGCCGCGTGGCGCTCGCCAACCTCGCGGTGACGCTCGCCGGTCATATCGTCGAACAGGCTCCCGACCGCCTCGTCGCCCGCTTCGAGCGTTGCGAAGCCCCTGAGGAATTTGACCGCGCCCACGCCACCACCCCATTCGACGTCCTGCGCGCGCTCGCCTTCGGCCACGCGCCGATCGACCGCGACGAGCCGTTCGCGCTCGCCGCCGCCGGGGTCATCGGCTTCGACCATGTCGACCTGTTCGAACTGCTCCCTCCTGCCCCTGAAGGCGACTTTCCCGACTATGTCTTCCTGCTCGCCGAAAGCCTGATCGTGGTCGAGCCGACCGGCGCCGGCCGCCTCGTCTGCGCCGCGTTCGGCAGTGACGATCCCGACACCGCCCACCGCCAGCTCAGCCTCGCTCAGGAGCGGTTGGCGCGACTCTCCGCGCGGGTCGACTTCGCCCGTGAGATCGGCACCCCGCCGCCCGCCGCCGTGGTGCCGAGCGATGTCCCCGTCACCACCGACCTCGATGACACCCAATATGCCGCGGTGGTCGCCCGGCTGAAGGAGCGCGTCGCCGCAGGCGACATCTTCCAGGTCGTCCCGTCGCGCGCCTTCCGCACCGCGTGCCCCGACCCCCAGGCGGTGTTCGCCCGCCTCGGCGCGGCCGATCCCAGCCGCTATCTGTTTTTCGTCGAGACCGGCTTCGGCACGCTGTTCGGCGCCTCGCCCGAAACCGCGGTCGCGGTCCGCCGCGTTGGCGACGAGAAGGTCGTCATCGTCTCGCCGATCGCCGGCACCCGCCCGCGCGGCGGCACGATCGACGAGGACGACCGAATGGAGGCCGACCTGCGCCTCGACCAAAAGGAGGTCGCCGAGCATATGATGCTGGTCGATCTGGCGCGCAACGACGTCGCCCGGGTCGCCGAGCCCGGTACCCGCCGGGTTGCCAGCCTGCTTTCGGTCGAGCGGTTCGCCCGGGTCATGCACCTCGTCAGCCGGGTCGAAGGTCGGCTCGAGCCCGACCGCGACGCGATCGACGCGCTGATCGCGTGCGGCACGTGCGGGACACTCAGCGGGGCACCCAAGCTGCGCGCGCTCGAACTGATCCGCGAGGCCGAGAGCAGCGCGCGGGGACCCTATGGCGGCGCGGTCGGCTGGATCGCCAGCGACGGCAGCATGGACACCAGCATCGTCATTCGATCGGCGCTGGTCCGCGACGGCATCGCCGAGGTCCGCGCCGGGGCTGGCGTGGTCCACGACAGCGACCCTGCCGCCGAAGCCGCCGAGACCCGCCACAAAGCAAGTGCGATCCTGTCTGCGATCCGCGGCGAACTGCCTAAATTGGTCGTCGCAAAGGTTGCGATATGAAAATCTTGCTGATCGACAATCGGGACAGTTTCACCTTCAACCTGGCCGACGCCTGCGCCCGGCTCGGTGCCTATGTGAAGGTCGTCCGCAACAATATCCCGGCCGGGGCGGCGCTTGCCCGGGCGACACGCGAGGGCATGACCCTATTGTTGTCCCCCGGCCCCGGCCACCCGCGCGACGCCGGCTGCTGCATGGAGCTGATCGCGCTCGCCAAGGGGCGCGTCCCGCTGATCGGCGTCTGCCTCGGTCACCAGGCGATGGTGCTCGAAGCCGGCGGTACGGTCGACCGCGCGCCGACCATCGTCCACGGCAAGACCTCGCCACTCGACCATGACGGCAGCGGCCCGTTCGCGGGCCTCCCGAGCCCGCTCGCGGTTGGCCGCTATCATTCGCTGTGCACCCCGAACCCGCCCGCCAACTTCACCGTTCACGGCAGCATCGACGGCATGGCGATGGCGATCAGCGATGCCGCCGCGATGCAGGTCGGTCTCCAGTTCCATCCCGAATCGATCCTTACTCCGCTCGGCGACCGCCTGCTTGGCAATATCCTGAGCTGGACCGAGGCCTTGCGTTCGCCCGCCCTTTCCCCGACCGAGGCCGCCTGATGACCGCGCTCCTGCCTGTCGCCGATCTCGGCCCGGTCCCCAACCCGCTGCCCAAGCTGCTGTCGGGCGAGGACTTGCCCACCGATGATGCGCGGCACCTGTTCGAACGTCTCGTGCTCGGCAAGCTCGAGCCCGCCGAGATCGCCGCGATCCTCGTCGCGCTGCGGATGAAGGGCGAGACGGTCGAGGAGATGATCGGCGCCGCCCGTGCGCTTGCCGCCGCCGCCCTCCCGTTCGATTGCCCCGACTATCTCTACGCCGACTGCTGCGGCACCGGGGGTGACGGGTCGGGGATCATCAACGTCTCGACCGCCGCCGCCTTCGCCGCCGCCGCCTGCGGGCTGCCCGTCGCCAAGCATGGCAATCGCTCGGTCAGCTCGAAGTGCGGCTCGGCCGACGTGCTCGAAGCGCTCGGCGCGACGATCGAGGTCGGACCCGACACCGCCCGCGCCAACCTCGACCAGACCGGCTTCTGTTTCCTCTATGCCCCGCTCTATCACCCGGGCATGAGGCACGCCGCGCTCGTCCGCCGCCAACTGCAGGTGCGCACCGTGATGAACCTGCTCGGACCCTGCGTGAACCCCGCTCGACCGCCAGTCCAGCTGCTCGGGGTTGCCGATCCGCGCCTGCTCCGCCGCATCGCCCAGACGCTCGATGCGATGGGGGTCCGCGAGGCATTGGTCGTTCACGGCTCGGGCCTCGACGAGGTCGCGCTTCACGGCGAAACCCGCGCCATCCGCCTGTCCCACGGCGAACTCACCGAGGTGGAAATCACCCCTGAGGATGCGGGCCTGGAACGCGCCCCGGTGAAGTCGGTCACGGGCGGCGACGCGACCGAAAACGCCGCTCGCCTGCGCGCCTTGCTGGCCGGGCAGGGCGAGCGCGCCGAGCACGACATCGTCGCGCTCAACGCCGGCGCGCTGCTGATGACCGCGGGCAAGGCGAGCGACCTGCGCGATGGCGTGGGGCAGGCGCTCGAGGCACTGCGATCAGGTGCCGCCGGACGCGTTCTCGAAGCTTTTGTGGAGGCAAGCCGTGGCTGATGTGCTGTCAGAAATTATTGCCGCCAAGCGGATCGACGTCGCCAACCGCTTCGGCGAGACCAGCGCCGATACTCTGCGCGAAAATGTCGTGCCGACAACGCGCAGCCTGCGCGCGGCGCTGTCGCAACCCGGCGCCCGCTTCATCATGGAGGTCAAGCGTGCCTCGCCTTCGGGCCACCGTAGCGCGGTTGAGCCTGCCGACGCCGCGCGCGCTTACGCCGGTGTCGCCGACGCGGTATCGGTCCTCACCGACGCGCCTTATTTCCACGGCTCGCTCAACGACCTGCGCGCCGTCCGCGCGAACTTCGACGGACCGATCCTGGCGAAGGATTTCGTCGTTGATCCGCGCCAGCTGATCGAGGCCCGCGCCGCCGGCGCCGACG
Source organism: Sphingomonas sp. (assembly GCF_025362505.1). Classification (GTDB taxonomy): domain Bacteria; phylum Pseudomonadota; class Alphaproteobacteria; order Sphingomonadales; family Sphingomonadaceae; genus Sphingomicrobium. The sequence goes on from NZ_JANYGG010000062.1 coordinate 29,946, forward strand.
CCGCGCTGGCAATGCTGTCGGTCCTGACCGACGCCGAAGCGGCCGAAGTCTATGCCGAGGCCAAACGCCTCGCGATGGACGTCATCACCGAAGTCCATGACGAGGACGAACTTGCCCGCGCCACCGCGCTCGGTGCCGACATCATCGGCATCAATAACCGCGACTTGAAGACCCTCGCCACCGACCTCGCCGTGACCGAACGCCTCGCCCCGCTCGCCCCGCGACAAGCGCTGCTCATCGCCGAATCCGGCATCGCCACCCGCGCCGACGTCAATCGCCTCGCCCCCTACGTCGACGCCTTCCTCGTCGGCTCGTCGCTGATGGCCGCCCCCGACGTTCGCGAAGCGGCCCGTGCACTGGTCTTCGGCCGCGTCAAGATCTGCGGCCTCGCCCGCCCCGAGGACATCGCGCTCGCTGCCGAGCTCGGCGCGACCCACGCCGGCTTCATCTTCGCTCCCGGCACACCACGCGCGGTCACCCCGGTCGAGGCCCGCGCGCTCGTCGCCCAGGCCCGCGCCGCCGGCCTCGCTCCGGTCGGCGTGTTCCGCAACGCCGATCCCGAGGACGTCGCCGAGATCGCTGCGTCGCTCAACCTTGCCGCGGTCCAGCTCCACGGCAACGCCAATTACGCGACCATCGCCGGCATCCGCCGCGACTTTGCCGGCGAGGTCTGGGCGGTCAGCCGCGACGGCGCCGAGCCGGTGTGCGACGCCGCCGACCGCACCGTGTTCGACAGCGGCGATGGTGGGACCGGGCAGACCTTCGACTGGTCGCTGCTCGACGGCCGCCGCGATCTCGCCACCGGCTTCCTCGCCGGCGGGATCACCCCCGCCAACGCCGCTGTCGCCGCCCGCGTCGGCGCCTTCGGGCTCGATCTCTCCTCGGGCGTCGAAGCCCAACCCCGGTTCAAGGATCCCGCCAAGATGACCGCCTTGTTCGCCGCCCTCCGCCCGTCCAGCAGGAACAACTAAGATGTATCACTCAGGCCGCTTCGGCCGCTTCGGCGGTGCCTTCGTTCCAGAAATCCTCGTTCCCGCGCTCGAACAGCTCGAAGCCGCCTTCCTTGAAGCGCAGGTTGACCCCGAGTTCAACGCCGAGCTCCAGAACCTGCTCACCACCTATGCCGGCCGCCCGACCCCGCTGACCAGGTGCCGCAACCTGGGCTCGGAGCGCACGCGCATCTACCTGAAGCGCGAAGACCTGCTCCACGGCGGCGCGCACAAGACCAACCAGGTGCTCGCCCAGGGCCTGCTCGCCAAGCGCATGGGCAAGACCCGCCTCATTGCCGAAACCGGCGCCGGCCAGCACGGCGTCGCGACCGCGCTCGCCGGCGCGCTGTTCGGGCTCGACACCAAGATCTACATGGGCGCGCACGATGTCGCGCGCCAATCGCTCAATGTGTTCCGGATGGAGCTGATGGGCGCCGAGGTCATTCCCGTCACTTCGGGCAGCCAGACGTTGAAGGACGCGGTCAACGAGGCGCTGCGCGACTGGACCGCCAGCTTCGCCGATACCCACTACATCCTTGGCACCGTCGCTGGCCCGCACCCGTTCCCGCTGATGGTCCGCGAGTATCAGCGCGTAATGGGCAAGGAAGCCCGTGAGCAGATCCTCGAGGTCGAAGGCCGCTTGCCCGACGCGGTCATCGCGTGTGTCGGCGGCGGGTCGAACGCAATCGGCATCTTCACCGACTTCATCGCCGACGAGGGGGTCGAGCTGATCGGGGTCGAACCCGCCGGCAAGGGCCTGAGCGGCCACGAACATGGCGCGACCATCCTGCGCGGATCGCCCGGAATCCTCCACGGCGCCTCGACCCTTCTGCTTCAGGACGGGGACGGCCAGGTCACCGAAAGCTGGTCGATTTCGGCCGGGCTCGATTACCCCGGCGTCGGCCCCGAACATGCGTATCTCAAGGATATCGGCCGCGCCCGTTATGTCGGCTGCGAGGACCAGGCCGCACTCGATGCGTTTGTCCTGCTCGCGCGCAAGGAAGGGATCGTGTGCGCGTTCGAGAGCGCTCATGCGCTCAGCTACGCGCTGGAGCTGGCCAAGGCGGACGAGGACAAGATCCTGCTCGTCAACCTGTCGGGGCGCGGCGACAAGGATATGGCGCAGGCGCGGGAGCTGTTGAAGTGAGCCGATACGACGAGATGTTCCAGCGCCTTGCACAACGCAATGAAGTCGCGTTCGGGGCCTTCCTGATGCTTGGCGACCCCGATCCCGTGACCAGCGCCGCCCACCTCGACGCCTGCGCCTTGGGCGGCGCCGACATGATCGAGGTCGGCATCCCGTTCAGTGACCCGATCGCCGACGGCCCGGTGATCCAGGCCGCCTCGGTTCGCGCGTTGGCCAACGGCGCCAAGGTCGACGACGCCTTCGCCCGGATCGCCGAACTGCGCGCGAAACACCCCGCCATCCCGATCGGCATCCTGACCTACGCCAACCTGCTGATGGCGCGCGGCGAGGCGAAGTTCATGGCCGATGCCAAGGCGGCGGGCGCGGACTCGATCCTCGTCGCCGACGTGCCGAGCCTTGAGGCGGCACCCTATTCCGCACTCGCCAAGGCCGCCGACATCGACCTCGTCATGGTCGCCGCGACCAATACCCCTGCGCCAGCACTGGCGAAGATCGCCGCGCTGTCGTCGGGTTATACCTATTGCGTCGCCCGCGCCGGCGTGACCGGTACCCGCGATGAGCTCACCCTCGACCACGCCGACCTGTTCGCCAGCCTCGCCGCGGCGGGCGCGCCGCCGCCAGTCCTCGGCTTCGGCATCTCGACCCCCGACCACGTCCGCTCAGCCGTCGCCGCGGGCGTTGCCGGCGTGATCAGCGGCTCGGCTATCGTCAAGCTCGTCCCCGAACCCGACGCCACCGCGAAGATCGAGACCTTTGTGCGTGCAATGAAGGCGGCGACGGTGCGCTGACCATCGTTACGCAACCGCACGGAGCGGCCCGGCGTTAGCGCCTGCGTGTATACCGGAGACCTCACGACCCGCGACCGCGCCGCCCCGGTGCTCGCCGTCATCGCCGTTCATGCCGCGCTCGGCTTCATGCTGCTCGGCATGTCGGGCCACCTGACCCCCTCGGCGGTCGAGCAGGCGCTCAAAATCTTCGACGTCCGCGAGGTCCCCCCGCCGCCCGAAATCCCGCCACCAACGCCGAAGCCAGACAAGCGGACCGCGCCGGCCGCTGCCAAGCCGAAGGCCGCCGCACCCCCCGCGAAGAAGGCCACGGCGACCCCGATCGTGTTGCCCCCGCCAAAGCTCGTCATCCCCGTTCCCACCCCGATCGCAGTCGCGCCCAAACCGGGGCAGGGCACCGCTGCGTCGCAGGGCGCCGCCACCGCCGGCGCCGGCTCGGGCGCTAGCGGGGTCGGCAACGGCACTGGTGGCGGCGGCAATGGCGACGGCACCGGCGGCAGCGGCGACGGCGGCACCGGGACCCACCCGCGCCCGCTGTTCCGCCCGCTCAACCCGCGCAGCTTCCCGCAGGCCCTGGTCGAGCCCCTCCCGCCCGGCGCGCGTGTGCTGATCATCTTCACCGTCCAGTTGAACGGCAGCATCTCCGACTGCTCGGTGCGCCAGCCGAGCGGCAGCCCGGCACTCGACGCGCTGGTCTGCCAGTTCGCGACCCAGCGCTTCCGCTACGACCCCGCCCGCCGCGGTAACGGCACAGCCTATGTGGCCAAGGCGGCCTACATGCAGGTCTTCTAGCCTGGGCCCGAAAAAAGGCGTACGTGATTTGACCATCCGACCAAGGGAGGATGGATCATGAACAGGTTTATCTCGATCAGCGGCGCCTTCGCGCTGGGGCTTGTAGCCGTCCCGGCTCACCCGTCGCCGGCGTCGCCGGCGCTCATTACCGGCGCGCTCGGCGCCGCGCCCGCCGCGGTGGCGCGCGGCGCGACGGTGATCAGCGGCGACGGGAAGGTGCTGCGCAAGGGCGGCAACGGCTGGACCTGCATGCCCGACAATCCAGCCACCCCGGGGCCCGATCCGATGTGCTTCGACAAGGTCGGGCTTGCCTGGGCAATGGCCTGGATGGGTCACAAGACCCCTCCCGGCGCGACCGGCATGGCCTACATGCTCAAGGGCGGCACGGACGCGAGCAACCTTGATCCCTTCGCCACGAAGCCGACCCGCGGCTGGATCAAGACGGGCCCACATGTCATGATCCTCAGTGCCGACGCGGCGCGCGCGTCAGGCTATCCCGCTGGGGCCAACCCCGACACGTCGAAGCCCTATGTGATGTTCGCTGGCACCCCCTACGCCCACATCATGATGCCCACGAAATGAAACCTGGCCCTCCCGCCCCCGGGCGGGAGGGGCGGTTTCGTCACTTTGCGTCGATGAACGGCATCGGGCCGCTGCCGGTGTAGGTCGGCAGGCGCCCGTCCCACTTTTCGACGGCACGCATCTTGACGATCTCGGGGTTGGTGCGGATCGCCTCGGCTTCGACCTGGATCGATTCGGCGTCGCCCTTCGCCTTGGCCATGCGTGCGTCGGCGTTGGCCTTGGCGGTGGCGACATTGGCCTGCGCCGCGAGCGCGGCCTGTTCGTTGGCGATCTTGGCGTTGATCTGGTCGAGTACCTGCTGCGGAACCGCGATATTGCCGGCCCAGTAAAGCTGCTCGACCTGCAGGCCGACCGGCCCGAAGAATTTCTGCACTTCCTTGAGCGCCGTGTTGACCAGCTCAGCCTTGTGGCTGCCGTAAATCTCCTCGACGCCCAGTTGCGAGGCGCGCTCGACGATCGCGTTGCGGATCGAATTGCGCAAGGGACCGGCGATGATCTGGTCCATGTCGGTGCGGTAACGCTGAAACAGGATCGAGGCTTTGGTCGGATCGACATGGTAGCTCACCGCGACATCGGCGCTGAGCGACAGGCCGTTCTTGTCCTGGAAGTTGAAGCTTTCGTCGACCTCGTTCTGCTCGGTCTTCGAGCGGGTCTAGGTATAGGTCCGCGTAAATACCGGATACTCATAGATGTGCGTGCCCGGGGGTGCGAAATACCAGCCTACGCCGAGCGAATCGGGCGACACGCCGCCAACGATATTGTTGACGCGGATGCCGACATTGCCGGGGAGCACGCGCGCGAAACTGCTCATCCAGATGACGATCAGCGCGATGACGACCGGCACGATCCACTTGGCCTTGCCAAGCCGGATGTGGCGGCCGTTCAATGCCGAGCCGAACTTGTAGGCCGGCGACGTTTCGTTTGGTGGTGTCGCCGAGTAGCTCATTTATTTCCCCTCCCGCTTTACAAAAAAAGGGGCCAGAGCGCGTTGCTCCGGCCCCCCTGTAGTCAAGTCCGTGTCAGGCCCACTTGGCCACGCCGCCGTGGCGCGAGCACGAGCCGGTGCGCTGCTTCGAGTGGCTGTAGAAACCGTCCTTGCAGCGCGCGAGGGCGCCGGCCGGGTTCTTGTCGTCGGCGGCAGGCGCGGCAGCCTTGGGCGCCGGCTTGGCCACCGCGACCGGCTTGGCAACGGCAACGGTTCTGGAGGCAGTGGCGGTCTTGCACACGGTCTTGGTGGCATTGCCCGCCTTGGCGCAGTCATAGTTGCGCGTGGTGGTCGCGGTAGTGACTTGCTTGACGACCAGCTTTGCCGGGGTCGCGGCGGTCTGGCACGCGGCCTTGTTCTTGTTGCCGCCGAGGCGGCAATCATAGTTGCGTTCGGTCTTGGTGACGGTCTTGGTGACGGTCTTGGTCGCGACCTTGGCCGGAGCAGCGGGCTTGGCAGCGGCCTTGGCGGCCACCATCGGCTTGGCGGCGACCTTGGGTGCCGCTTTCGCAGCGGTCTTGCACTCGGCCTTGGTGGCGTTGCCGGCCTTGGTGCAGTCATAGTTGCGGGCGCTGGCCGGCGTCGCGGCGAGGCCGGCGGCGCCCAACGTCATCATGGCGGCTAGAAACAAGCGGTTCATCGACACTCTCCCTCGAACGCGAGGCGCAGTTGATTCGGCACGGCGCGTCAACACCCCATCTAAAGCGACAGGCGGGGCGATTATCTCGCGGATTGCGACCCGGAGCAATGGCGCTTTTGGGGAATGAAAAGGGGCCGGAGAATTGCTTCCCCGGCCCCGATTTTTCCGTTCGCGAGAAGGTGCGCTACTTATGCGCCCATCATCTCGGACGTGTCGACCTTGACGCCTGGGCCCATCGTCGAGCTGAGCGCGACCTTCTGGAGGTACTTGCCCTTGGCGCCGCTCGGCTTGGCCTTGACGATCGCGTCGACGAAGGCGTCGAAGTTCGCCTTGAGGTCGGCCGCGGGGAAGCTCGCCTTGCCGATCCCGGCATGGATGATCCCGGCCTTTTCGACGCGGAACTCGACCTGGCCCGACTTGGCGTCGGTGACTGCCTTCTTGACGTCCATCGTGACCGTACCGAGCTTCGGGTTCGGCATCAGGCCCTTCGGTCCGAGCACTTTACCCAGACGCCCGACGACACCCATCATGTCGGGGGTCGCGATGACTCGATCGAAATCGATCTTGCCGCCCTGGATCGCTTCCATCAGATCCTCGGCACCGACCACTTCGGCGCCTGCCGCGGTGGCTTCGTCGGCCTTGGCGCCGCGCGCGAACACCGCCACGCGGACGTCCTTGCCGGTACCCTTGGGCAGGTTGACGACGCCGCGCACCATCTGGTCGGCGTGACGCGGGTCGACGCCCAGGTTGATCGCGACTTCGAGCGTCTCATCGAACTTGGTCGACGCCAGGCTCTTGAGCAGGCCGATGGCATCATCGACATTGTACAGCTTCATCGGCTCGACCTTGCCGTCGAGGCTCTTCTGCTTCTTGGTGATCTTGGTCATGCGATTAACCCTCCACGACCTGGAGGCCCATCGCGCGAGCGGAGCCTTCGATGATCTTCGTTGCCGCCTCGATATCGTTGGCGTTCAAATCCTTCATCTTCTGCTCGGCGATTGCCGCTACAGCCGATCGTTTGATGGTGCCCGCCGAAATTTTGCCCGGCTCCTTCGAGCCCGACTTCAGCTTGGCCGCCTTCTTGAGCAGGAAGCTCGCTGGCGGGGTCTTGGTAGCAAACGAAAAGCTGCGATCGGCGAAGACGGTGATGACCGTCGGGATCGGCATGCCCTTTTCGAGTTCCTGCGTCGCGGCGTTGAACGCCTTGCAGAATTCCATGATGTTCACGCCGCGTTGGCCAAGCGCCGGGCCGATCGGCGGCGACGGGTTGGCGGCGCCGGCTGGCACCTGCAGCTTGATATAACCGGTAATCTTCTTCGCCATCTTGCTCACTCTGTAGGGGGGCAAGCACGACGCCAGCCCCGGTCAAGTTTAGCGGTTCAAGCGGACGGCCCTAAGGTCATCCTCCCGCGGCATGTTTCCCAGATTATCTGGAAGGGGGCGCCCATAGCTGACGGACGCCCGGCGATCAAGTGGACGGAGGCTGGGGCCCGTCTTGGTCAACCGGCAGACGGATTACGAAGCAGGCGCCATCGGGATCGCCGCGCTCGCCCCAGATCGCGCCGCCATGCGCCTCGACGATCGTCCGGCACAACGGCAGCCCGAGCCCCAATCCGACGTCGGTGGTCGACCAGAACGGCTCGAACAATTCCTCAGGCGACCGGTCGGTGAAACCCGGCCCGCTGTCACCCAGCCGGATCAATACCACATCGGGCCGAGCCGTCACGTCGATCCTGATCGACCGGGCCTCGGTCGTTGCCATCGCCCGCACCGAATTGCTGTAAAGATTGATCAGCACCTGCTCGATCTGGATCCGGTCGCACATTATCGGTGGCAACCCGTTCGGGCAGACGAATTCGAACGTCAGCCCGTCGGACGCTTCGTCATCAAGAAAGTCGGCAATCGTCGCGGAGATCATCTCTTTCAGATCCTCCGACGTCTTGGTCACTCTCCCGGATGCGGTGAATTCGCGCATGCTGCGGATAATCCGCCCCGCGCGTAGGCAGCTCTCGTTGGCGCTTTTCAACAATTGCTGAAGCCGCTGTTTTTCCGGGTCGGATGATCGCTTCAGATGCTCGTTTGCCGCGGCAATATAATTGGCGGCTGCGCCGATCGGCTGGTTCAATTCATGCGCCAGAGTCGACGCGAGCGCTCCCATCGCGCTCAATCGTGAAACTCGGAGGAGGTTATCCTGCGCCCTCCGAGCCTCATATTCAGCCAGTTTCCGTTCGCTGACGTCGTGGAAAAAGGCGGCGACCTGAGTCGGCGAGTGGCGGTAGGCGCGAATTTCCAACCACCGGCCGAGTGCCTCGATATGCGCCTCGAAAAGTTCGGCAACCCCGCTTTCGAGAACCCGTGCGAATGCCTTGAGGAGCTGCTCACCGGCCACGCCAGCGACTTGCACCAGGCTCGTCCCGGGGGCTTTGACAGGCGGAAGGCCGGTCAAGAACGACCACTGTTTATTGGCTTTGACGATCGTTCCGTCGACCGCAATGCCAGTCGCGTCGTAGACCACCGAGCCGATCGCGAACCCGTCCTGCATTTTGTCGAACAGGCTTTGCCAATCCGTTTCGGCAACGCGCAATCGGTCCTCGATCATGACTTGGCCGGTGATGTCGACATTCGTCCCGAACCAGCGGACGATCTGGCCGGAAGCGTCGCGCACCGGGACAATGCTGGTCACGAACAGGCGAAAAATGCCGTCGCGGCCTTTCAGGGGGAAGGTAATCTCGACCGGCTTGCCGTCCGCGAGGGCCTGTTTCCAAACCGCCGTGATCTGCTCGATCTCTTCGGGGTGGCGGGTTGTCGTCCACCCCCAGCCACGCTGGTCGTCGATCGTCGTGCCGGTATATTCGTACCAACGGCGATTGAACCAGAAGATGAAGCCGTCGGCGTACGCGATCCACGCCGGATGGGGCAGGTTATCGGCCAGCGCCTGGAGCTCGGCGCCGGCTACGCCGAAGTAGATGTCGTCTTGGTCCGGGGCCATCCCAGCAGACTAGGCGCGTCGCGGCATCCTGCCTAGCGCGCGGGTCGGAGCGGAACAGCAACGGAGGCTGGATCGTATTGCCTCCGGTGCAAGGAGTGTGTCGATGGCCGAATATGTCGAGGAACAACCCGCTTTGGTCGAGAAGCACAGGGTTCGCAGTACGCCAAACGCTAAGCGGCCGAGTGTTGCCGGCGGACTTCATCGCTTCCTCGGCGGCTTCCCGACCGCCTTTTTCACGCTCGCGCTGATCACCGACTGGCAATATGTGCAGACCGCCAACCTGATGTGGCAATATTTTTCGATCTGGCTGATCGCCGCCGCGCTCGTCACCGGAGGGCTCGCGGTCCTCGCCGGAATCGCCGACTGGGCGACCGGCGGTGCGCGCGGCCGGCGCGGCTTCGGCTGGCATTTCGGCCTGACCATCCTCGCGCTGCTGCTCGGCCTCCTTAACGCCCTGGTCCACAGCCGCGATGGCTGGACCGCGGTGGTGCCCGAGGGGATCCTGCTCAGCCTCGTGGTCGTCATCCTGCTCTACGCCGGTGGCTTCATCGCTGCGATGACCGACCGCCGAGCATCTGCTTCGGAGTATGCCGCATGAACCGCGCCGCGCTGCTCCTCGCGACCTCGCTCCTTGTCACCTTGTCCGCCTGCAGCGACCCCGCCTTCGATGAGAATTCGCAGGTCGGCCCGAACCCGGCACTGCCCGATCCCAAGCAGTTCCTGCTGCCCCCAATCAACGTCGCCGCCGGCATCGGATGGAAGAAGGGCGAGACTCCGGTCGTCGCCGCCGGCCTCACGATCAAGGCGCTCGCCACCGGTCTTGCCCACCCGCGCTTCGTCTATGTCCTGCCCAACGGCGACATCCTCGCGGTCCAGGCCAAGGGCCCGCCGCCGGAGCCGGTCAAGCGCCCCAAGGATCCGATAACCTCGGTCATCAAGAAAGCCGCGACCAGCTACCCCGGCGGGGTCAAGGCCGCCAGCCGCATCACCCTCATCCGCGACGCCAACGGCGACGGCGTGCCCGAACTCGTCACGACCCTGATCGACAAGCTGACCTCGCCGTTCGGCGTCGCGTGGATCGACAATACTCTCTACGTCGCCAACACCGATGCGGTCGTCGCCTACCCCTACATGCTCGGTCAGACCACTCCGATCACCGTTCCGGCCAAGACGCTCACCCCGCTCCCCGGCGGCCCGATCAACCACCACTGGACGAAAAGCCTCGTCCTCTCGCCCGACGGGCAGCGGCTCTACGCCACCGTCGGCTCCAATTCGAACATCGTAGAGAACGGCTTCGAGGCGGAGCATAATCGCGCCGCAGTGTTGGAAATCGACCGCGCCTCGGGCCGTTCGCGGGTGTTCGCGACCGGCCTGCGCAATCCTAACAGCCCGGTGTTCTACCCCGGCACCAACGATCTCTACGTAGTAGTGAACGAGCGCGACGAGATCGGCGCGCACTTGGTCCCCGACTATCTCACCCGGGTCCGGGACGGCGGCTTCTATGGCTGGCCCTACAGCTATTACGGCCAGCATGAAGACCCGCGCATCGCCCCGCAGGACCGCCGCCCCGACCTCGTCGCCAAGGCGATCAAGCCCGACTATGCGCTAGGCAGCCACGTCGCCGCATTGGGCCTGACCTTTTACAGCGGCGCGCTATTCCCTCAGTATAAGGGCGGCGCGTTCATCGGCGAACATGGCAGCTGGGACCGCTACTCGCCGTCGGGCTACAAGGTCGCTTTTGTGCCGTTCGTGAACGGCCGCCCGTCGGGCATGGCGCAGGACGTCGTCACCGGCTTCCGCGACGCCGAACGCGGCAAAAGCCGCGGCCGCCCGGTCGGGGTCGCTGTCGACAAGTATGGCGCGCTGCTGATCGCGGACGATGTCGGCAACACCGTGTGGCGGGTGACCCCGGCCCGAATGTCCGCGGCCGCCGCGCCATCCCCCGCCGTGCCGCTTCGCTGAGCAGGTCGCGTCAAATACGGAAACCCTGCCGTCGTCGCTTGTGGTAACGAGGGGCCAGTGACAGGAGAATAGTGCATGCCGCCACCCCCCGAGGTCGCGATCGACCCGGCGGGGCAGGCGGACCCGCCCGTGAAATCCCGCCGCCGCCGCTCGCTCGGCCGAAGCCATCGCTCGGTTCTCGTCCCCGCCGGCGCCGGCAATTTCTGGCGCAAGCTGTGGGCCTTCGCCGGGCCGGGATATCTCATCGCGGTCGGCTACATGGACCCCGGCAACTGGGCGACCGATCTCGCCGGCGGCTCTGCCTATGGCTATGCGCTGCTGTCGGTCATCCTCTTTGCCAGTATCCTCGCGATGGTCCTGCAGGCGCTGGCCGCGAAGCTTGGCATCGCGACCGGAATGGACCTCGCCCAGGCTTGCCGTGAGACCTATTCGCGCCCGGTCAATCTCGCGCTATGGGCGTTGTGCGAGCTCGCCATCATCGCCTGCGACCTCGCCGAAGTCCTCGGCACCGCGATTGCGCTTAAGCTCTTGTTCGGCTTGCCCCTCGCGACCGGCGTGCTTCTTACCGGGCTAGATGTATTCCTCATCCTCGCCCTCCAGAATTTCGGCTTCCGCAAGCTCGAGGCGTTCGTCATCGTGCTGCTGGTCGTCGTCGGCGGCTGCCTGGCGGTCGAGCTGGCGCTGTCACAGCCGGCATGGGGCAGGGTGCTCGCCGGCTTCGTGCCGACCACCCGCATCGTCACCGACCCGGCAATGCTTTACCTCGCGATCGGCATCGTCGGCGCGACGGTCATGCCCCACAACCTCTACCTCCACTCGTCGATCGTCCAGACCCGCCGCTTCGACCGCACCGACGAGGGCCGCCGCGAAGCGGTCCGCCTCGCGACCATCGACAGCTCGCTCGCGCTCACCCTCGCGCTGTTCGTCAACGCCGCCATTCTGATCCTCGCCGCCTCGACCTTCCACGTCGCCGGCCGCACCGACATCGCCGACCTGTCGAGCGCCTATCATCTGCTTTCGCCGATGCTAGGTGCCAGCGCCGCGAGTGTGCTGTTTGCCGCCGCCCTGCTCGCCGCCGGCCAGAACTCGACCGTCACCGGCACGCTCGCCGGTCAGATCGTCGCCGAGGGATTCCTCGACCTCAAGCTCCCCGCCTGGGCGCGTCGCTCGATCACCCGCGGCCTCGCCATCATCCCCGCGATCACCGTCATCCTGATTGCCGGCGAGGCGAGCGCGATGCAATTGCTCATCGCCAGCCAGGTTGTTCTCAGCTTCCAGTTGCCGTTCGCGGTCGTCCCGCTGGTCCGCATGACAAGCAACGCCACATTGATGGGCCCGCTCGTCAATTCGCGCGCGCTTACAATCGTGGCGTGGACGATCTCGCTCACGCTGATTGCGCTCAACGCGACCCTGTTGATCAGCTTTATTTTGTGACGGTTGACTCCCAATCCGATTGCCGATGGCGATTCCCGATGAAACCGGCTAGGGGCTCGAACTCGCGCCACCTTTGCCCGAGACGTGCAGCGTGCGAATTCGTCGCCCGCCCGGCAGCCAACTTCATCGCGCCCTCTTTTTAGCGGGCGGCAACAGCATCGAGATCTATGCCTTTCCCAACGCTCCCCCCGCTCATTGCCGAAGCCCTCGTCGAACAGGGCTATGCCGACCCCACCCCGGTCCAGGCGGCGGTGCTCGAGGATGAGGCGCGCGGCCGCGACCTGATCGTCTCGGCGCAGACCGGATCGGGCAAGACGGTCGCGTTCGGGCTCGCCATGGCCGATCGGTTGCTCGAGGTCGGCGGCAATAATGGCGGGGCGGGCGCTCCGCTCGCGCTCGTGATCGCCCCGACGCGCGAGCTCGCGCTGCAGGTCAGCCGCGAACTGACATGGCTGTTCGCCAAGGCCGGCGGGCGCGTCACGACCTGCGTTGGCGGGATGAATGCCTCGCTCGAGCGGCGCGCGCTGGCGCAGGGCTCGCACATCGTCGTCGGCACTCCGGGGCGCCTGCGCGACCATCTCGAACGCGGCGCGCTCGACCTGTCGGCGCTACAATATGTCGTGCTCGACGAGGCCGACGAGATGCTCGACATGGGCTTCCGCGAAGATCTTGAGGAGATCCTCGACGCGACCCCGGCCGAGCGCAAGACTTTGCTGTTCTCGGCGACCATGCCCAAACCGATCGTCGCGCTTGCCCGCCGCTATCAGAAGGACGCGGTGCGCATCTCGACCGTCGGCGACGACCGCGGGCATGGTGACATATCGTACCAGATGGTCGCCGTCTCACCTGCCGACATCGAACATGCGGTGATCAACCTGCTGCGGTTTTACGAGGCCGAAACGGCGATGCTGTTCTGCGCCACGCGCGACAATGTCCGCCACCTCCACGCCGCGCTCGTCGAGCGCGGCTTCGCTGCCGTCGCTTTATCGGGCGAGCACAGCCAGAACGAGCGCAACCACGCGCTGCAGGCGTTGCGCGATGGCCGCGCGCGGGTGTGCGTCGCGACCGACGTCGCCGCGCGCGGGATCGATGTCGCCTCGCTCAGCCTCGTCATCCACGTCGAGGTGCCGCGCGACGCCGAAGTGCTGCAGCATCGCTCGGGACGAACCGGCCGCGCCGGCAAGAAGGGCACCGCCGTCCTGATTGTGCCCTATCCGCGCCGCCGCCGGGTCGAGGGGATGCTTCGCCAGGCGCGGGTCGCCGCCGAGTGGGTGCCGGTGCCGAGCGCCGACGCGATCCGCGAACGCGACCGCGAGCGCTTCCTCGCCACGCTCACCGCTCCGGCCGAGGCGAGCGGCGAGGACCGCGCGCTGGCAGCGCAACTGGTCGACCAGATGAGCGCGACCGATCTAGCACTGGCGCTGATCCAGTCGCGCAAGAGCCAGATGCCCGAGCCCGAGGAACTGATCGACCTGTCGGCCCGCGCCGCGCCGTCGGGACCGGTCGGGGCGACCGGAAGTCGGGGCGGCCAGGACGACGCGCCGCGCGACCGCGCCGACTTCGACGATGCGATCTGGTATCGGATGGACATCGGCCGCCGCCACAATGCCGACCCGCGCTGGATCCTGCCCTTGCTGTGCCGCCGCGGCCACGTCTCGCGCAACCAGATCGGGGCGATCCGCATTGCCCCCAACGAGACCTATTTCCAGCTCGTCCGCACCGCCGAGGCCAAGTTCCGCGACGCTGTTCGCCGCACCGCCAACCCGGGTAGCGAGGATGAGTCGGGGATCACCATCGAGCCCTCGCCAAGCGCGCCGCCGGCAATGGGAGGGCCGCGCAAAGGTCCCTCGCACAACAATCGCGGCGAGGCCCAGCCGCCTTATTCGCCGCTGGCTGGCCCGAGTGCCGCCAAGCCGCCGTACCCCAAGCCCCGCAAGAAGCCCGCGCACCAGCGATGAACCCGGTTTAGGATGAACGGGGCCTATGACGCGCCAGCCTATGACGGGATCGTGCTGGGCGGCGGCGCGGCGGGGTTGATGTGCGCCGCGATCGCCGGGCAGCGCGGGCGGCGGGTGCTGGTGATCGATCACGCCGACGAGCCGGGCAAGAAGATCCTCATTTCGGGCGGTGGCCGCTGCAACTTCACCAACCTGTCGACCGCGCCCGATCGCTTCCTCTCCGCCAACCCGCACTTCGCCCGCTCGGCGCTGAGCCGCTACTCGCCGCAGGATTTCCTTGGATTGGTCGAGCGTCACGGCATCGCCTGGCATGAAAAAACGCTTGGACAATTATTCTGCGATGGTTCGGCGCGGCAGGTCGTCGCCATGTTGCTCGACGAATGCGCGGCGGGTTCGGTAGAGGTCCGTTGCGGAGCCCCGATTACCGCGGTCGATCACGCCGATGCGACTTACCGGGTCACCTGCGGCGGGCGAACCGTCACCGCACCCGCGCTGGTCGTGGCGACCGGCGGCCCGTCGATCCCGAAGATGGGCGCCTCGGGGTTCGCCTACGACCTCGCCCGCAAATTCGGCCTGAAGGTCGTCGAGCCACGCCCGGCCTTGGTCCCGCTGACGCTCAGCGGCGAAGACCTGCTGTTCCGCACCCTGTCGGGCGTCGCCGCCGATGTCGTCGCGCGCTGCGACGGCGCGGCGTTTCGCGAAGCCGCGCTGTTCACCCACCGCGGGCTGTCCGGCCCGGCGATCCTGCAAGTCTCATCCTACTGGCACCACGGCCGGTCGATCGGCGTGGATTTCCTCCCGACTCACGGCCCGGGCTGGCTGCTCGACGCCAAGCGAAACGCACCCAGATCGACCGTTCGCCGCGCTTTGGGACAGGCGATCCCCGATCGCCTCGCGGCAACGCTTTGCGATCGAATCGCGCTTGACGGCGACCTCGCCAACATCCCCGACCGCGCGCTGTCGGCGGCTGAGGCGCGCCTCGCCGACTGGCGCTTCACGCCCAACGGCAGCGAGGGTTATGCCAAGGCCGAGGTCACCGCCGGCGGCATCGCGACGGCAGGGCTGTCATCTAAAACGATGGCCGCGACGACCGTCCCGGGGCTCTACGCGATCGGCGAAGCGGTCGACGTCACCGGTTGGCTCGGCGGCTATAATTTCCATTGGGCCTGGGCGAGCGGCTGGGCGGCAGGCCAGGCGTTATAGCACGACCGGTCACGCTACGAGGTAGCCGCGCCTTACTTGACGCGTTCAACCTGCTCGAACTCGAGCTCGACCGGGGTCGCGCGGCCGAAGATCGAGACCGAGACCTTGACCCGGCTGCGGTCGAAGTCGAGTTCCTCGACGATGCCGTTGAAGCTCGCGAACGGGCCGTCGAGCACCTTGACCGAATCGCCGATCTCGTAGTCGACCTTGATCCGCGCCTTGGGAGCTGCGGCGGCGGCCTCTTCCTTGGTGTTGAGGATGCGCGCAGCCTCGGCCTCGGTGATTGCCTGCGGCTTGCCGTTCGGGCCGAGGAAGCCGGTCACCTTCGGGGTGTTCTTGACGAGGTGGTAGACCTGATCGGTCATGCCGAGTTTCGCCAGCACATAGCCGGGGAAGAATTTGCGGTCGCTCGTGACCTTCTTGCCGCGGCGGACCTCGGTGACCTTCTCGGTCGGAACTTCGACCGCCTCGACCATGCCGGCGAGACCGAGCCGATTGGCTTCGGACAGGATCGAATCGCGGACCTTGTTCTCGAAGCCCGAGTAAGCGTGGATGATGTACCAGCGGGACATGTGGGTCGCTTCGCCTTTGTTACTTGGCCAGAAGGCCGAGGAGGAATTGAACGATCGCGCTGAACATCGCGTCGACGCCGAAAAAGAAGATCGCAAGGATCGAGGTCATGATCGCGACCATGATGCCGGTGGTGACCGTCTCGCGGCGGGTCGGCCAGACGACCTTGCTGCCTTCGACGCGGACCTGGCGGAAGAATTCGCCGGGAGTTACTTTGGCCACTGTGCTTCGCCTCTTCCCAGATAGAGTTAGCATATAGAAAAAAGAGGTCCGCGGGGGGTGCCCGCCAGACCTCATCGGCGACGACCTTAGCGCGAAGCCGCAGGCGGTTCAAGCGACGACGGGCGGCTGGCAGGGGCAGGGGGACTCGAACCCACGACCCTCGGTTTTGGAGACCGATGCTCTACCAACTGAGCTATACCCCTAGGCCACCCGTCCCCTACCCTCGCCCGCGAGGGCGTGCAAGTCGGGGTGGCAACTCGGTAATTTTGAACGGTGCCGCAAGAACGGCCACGGTTGCGGCACGGACCTCGCCCGCCCACCACGGGATCCGTCGCGCTGCGCTTCAGGCAGCGATATCATAGGGTTGGATTTCGCCGGACAAATAAAGATTGCGCGCCTTGGTGCGGCTCAGTTTCCCTGAACTTGTGCGTGGCAGTGTGCGAGGCGGGATCAATTCGACCACCGGAGAGATCCCCGTGATTGCGCGGACCCGCTCGCGGATGTCGTCTCGCAGGCGACTGCGCTCGCCCTCGTCGCTGACCCGGCAATGGACCAGCACCGCTGGGGTTTCCTCGCCGGACGTTCCGGTGATCGCGAAGGCGGCGATGTCGCCCGACTTGAAGCCGGGCAATTGCTCGACCGCCCATTCGATGTCCTGCGGCCAGTGGTTGCGGCCGTTGATGATGATCATGTCCTTGGCGCGGCCGACGATGAAGATGTAACCGTTCGACAAATAGCCCATGTCGCCGGTGTCGAGCCAGCCATCGGCCGCAAGGCAGGCGGCGGTCGATTCCTCGTCGCGGAAATAGCCGGCCATCACGCTGGCACCGCGCACGAACACCTTGCCGATGCTGCGATTGGCGAGCAGTTCGCCCGACGCGTCGCGGATTTCGAGCTCCATCCCGGTCACCGGCTTGCCGCAGTTGACGATTGCGCGGTAGCGGCGCGGACGCTCCTGTTCCGGAGTTCCGACGCCCGACAATTCGCTCTCCTCGACGAGTTCGAGGCGGATCCCCTCGCCCGGCGGCATCAGCGAGACGGCGAGCGTCGCCTCGGCAAGGCCATAGCTGGGGCAGAACGCGCTGGCGTTGAACCCGGCGTTGGCAAAGCCGTCGACAAACGACTGCATGACATCCGGCCGGATCATGTCGGCACCATTGCCGGCGATCCGCCACCGCGACAGGTCGAAGCGGTCCTCGACCTTGGTCAGCGATGACAGGCGGCGCGCGCAAATGTCATAGCCGAACGTCGGCGAATAGCTCACCGACGTGCCCGGATTGCGGCTGATCAGGTCGAGCCACGCCAGCGGACGGCGCGCGAAGTCCTCGGTCTTCTGGTAATCGACTGACAGCTGGTTGGCGAGCGGCGAGAGCATGCAGCCGACCAGCCCCATGTCATGATACCACGGCAGCCAGGAGATCACGCGGTCGGTGTCCCCCATCGCGAGACCGACGCCGTGCGCGCGCAGATTGTCGAGCAGCGAGCGATGCGTGACCGCGACGCCGTGGGGGAAGCGGGTCGAACCGCTCGAATATTGGAGATAGGCGATTTCCTCGCCGTCCTGCGGCGGAAGCTCGCCGTCACTCGGCACGATGTCGACGAGCGTGTCCCAGTCGCGCGCTTCGACCTTTCGCGCGGCGGCGGCTTCGCCGGCGAAATCGGCGAGTTCGGGCGGGAATAGGAACAGCTTGGGGTCCGAGCTGGTCAGCATGACCTTCAACTGCTCGACATAGGCCTCGCGCCCGCCGAAGCTCGTCGGCAGCGGCAGCGGCACGGGCCACAGCCCGGCATAGACCGCGCCGAAGAAGCAGGCGGCGAACTCGGGGCCGGTCTCGGCGATCAACGCGAGGCGGTCACCCTTGGCGAGGCCCAGCGCAAGAAAGCGCTGCGCATGGGCAAGCGCATGCCCACGCAGCTCGGAATAGGGATAGGCCCGCACCAGGGTGCCACGCGCGTCGTGAAAATTCATGCCGCGCTGCCCCTTGGCGGCATAGTCGAGTGCCTCGCCCATCGTCGCGAAATCCGCGATTCGGCGGGGCAGGGCGTCGAGGGTTGGCGTGGCGCCGGGGGGAGAAAGGTCGTGGCTTTGGGTCACGCGGGTTCCTGGCATTCAAGAGCATCTGGCGGCGGCTTGCGCCGTCGTTGGGGTCAGGCACGGCCCCGGATGGTGAATGGGAAGACAGTGTGGCACAAACATGGCGCCATGCCGCCCCGAACCGGACACCGACCGCGCCCACCTCTCGACCCGGCGACGCTCAACGAGCTGGCGCTGGCTTACGTCGGACGTTTCGCCACTTCGCGGTCGAAGCTCGCCAGCTATCTGCAGCGCAAGCTCAGGGAGCGTGGGTGGGACGCGCCAGAACCGGCCGACCCGGCCGCGCTCGCCGAACGGCTGGCCAGCCTTGGCTATGTCGACGATGCAGCCTTTGCCGTGGCAAAAGCGCGTGCGCTTACCGGCCGCGGCTATGGCGCGCGGCGAGTGGGCCAGGCGCTCTATGCCGCGGGCATCGACGACGAGGACGGCGGCGAGGCGCGGGCCCTGGCCCAAGACGAGCGCGTTGAAGCCGCGCTTCGCATGGCGCGGAGGCGGCGGATCGGGCCGTTCGCCGATGCCCCCCTCGACCCGGCCCGGCGCGAAAAGGCGCTCGCAGCCATGCTTCGCGCCGGTCATTCCTTCACGCTTTCCCGCGCGATCGTCGACCTGCTGCCTGCAGATCCTGTTGACCACATCTCGCTTTCGGATTTGCGTTAGATTATGCTTAACTTCGCTTTTCTGACATAATTGTTTGCGCTAGTGATTCCGGATGTGAAACGAGTCACAGATTGGGAACTGCAGAGGCGATGCGTAGCGAGGCGAAAGATGAGGGAGAGCGCATTGAAGCGCCCGATCCCGAGTCCTTTGTTATTCGAGGGCGTGTGAAATGGTTCGATTCGACGCGAGGCTTCGGATTCCTGGTCAGCGACGCGTGCGAAGGCGACGTGCTGATCCATTTCAGCGTGCTCAAGGATCACGGTCGCCGCTCGCTCCCCGAAGGCGCTGACGTCGAATGCGTCTGCGCGTTGCAGAATCGCGGGCTCCAAGCGGTAAAAATTCTCGACATCGACCTGTCGACGGCCTTGCCCTCGGCGCCGCGCAGCCCCATTCCTGTTGCCGACCGGGCCGACCGCGAGGCACTTGCCGAGGCGGCTGGACCGTTCGTACTGGTGGAGGTCAAGTGGTTCAATCGCGTCAAGGGTTTCGGCTTTCTGGTCGATCCGGGTGGAGAACGGGGCGACATCTTCGTTCATATGGAAACAGTGCGCCGGGCGGGACTGGCGGATCTCGAGCCGGGCGAGATGGTCGAGGTGCGGATCGCCGACGGCCTGAAGGGTCTGACCGCGGTCGACCTGCGCGAGAGCGAGCAGGAAAACTGATCGCCGGCATCTGGGTTGCTGCCGCGCTGGCGCTCGCGGCGTGCCAGCCGAGCGCCTCGGTCGCTGCCGCATGGCAGGCGGCCGTGTCGGGAATGCCGCAGGTTCCGCTCACCGTGACCGGAACGGGCACGTCGCATCATTTCCTCGTCGAAGTTGCCAGCACTGGCGAACAGCAGCAGCGCGGACTGATGTTTCGCCGGAGCCTCGCGCCCGACCGCGGGATGATCTTCCCGTTCGCCCAGCCCGAGATGGCGACGTTCTGGATGAAGGACACGCTCATCCCGCTCGACCTGATCTTCGTTCGCGCCGACGGTACGATCGCGAATGTCGCCGCCAATGCCGTGCCGATGGACCTTGCGCTGATCCCGTCGGACGGTCCGGTGACGGCGGTGCTCGAGATCGCCGGGGGGCGTGCCGCGCAGCTTGGCATCCGTGCCGGCGACCGGGTCCGTTGGAAGCAGTAAAAGCGGGCCACGCGCTCGCTTGGTTGCGCACCGGCCCCGAACACGGCAAAGGCGCTTGACATGGGACTATTCGGCAAATTCTTCAGTCCGAGCTGGTGGAACGGCGCCACCTTCGGGACGGCGCTGTTCTCGAACCGTCACGGGCGTGAGGTCGGTCGCGATGACGCCGGCAATGTCTATCTGCAGCACAAGGACGACGCCCGGCGCCGCTGGGTGATCTATGCCGGCGCCAACGACGGCAGCCGCGTTCCGCCGGGCTGGCAGGCATGGCTCAAGGGCACGATCGACGAGCTACCCGAAAAGGAGCTCCCTCCGCGCCGCCCGTTCGAGCAGCCGCCGCTTGCCAATCAGACCGGGACCTTCGCCGCCTACAAGCCCGGCGGGTCGCTCGGCGGGCAGGGCGTCAGGCCCGCCGCGACCGGCGACTATCAGGCGTGGAAGCCCGAATAGGCGTGCGCCGCTCTTGCGCGATGATTGCCGCCTCGGTGGTGCTGCTCGGCGGCTGCGACCGCGCGGCGAAGGAGCCAGCGTCATCGTCGCCAATGGTCGATGCGCGCAAGGGCAAGGCGCTGCAGAATGTCGGCGAAACCCCGATGGCCGAACGGGTCGCGGTGCTCGGCCTGCTCAACAAGCGCAACGGGATCGTCCGCGACCTCACCATGAAGCCGGGCGAGGCGTTGCGCATCCGTGACGTGATCGTCCGGCTGCGGGCGTGTGAAACGACCGCGCCATGGGAATCGCCGCCGCTCACCGGGGCGTTCGTCCAGCTGGATGTCGAACAGCCGAACAAGGCGTGGAAGCGCGTTTTTTCAGGCTGGCTTTACAAGGAATCGCCGTCGCTCAACGTCGTCGAGCACCCGGTCTATGACGTGTGGCCCAAGAGCTGCACGATGAGCTGGCCCGGCGCTCCGGGAGCGCCGGCGGCATCGCTCGCGGCACCGACCGCCTCGAACTCCGCGAGCAAGCCATCGAGCGCGAAGAAGTCTGCTGGAGACGTCGCTCGCCCGGACGTCGTGGATGCACCTGCTCCTGCCGTCGAAGTCCCGGCGCCGGAACCCAGCGCCGAAGCCAACAACTGAGCGTATAGCTCTCGCTGAACGGTAACTGCCCCCAGCGACGCGAGGTGACCGGTCATGAACTGGCAGTCGAGCAAGGAGTATCCGCCAACCTTCAGCCGGGCAACCAGCCACGCGAGCGCCACTTTCGACGCGTCGGTCTCGCTGCTGAACATGCTTTCGCCGAAGAAGGCGCCGCCCAGCTTGACGCCGTAAAGGCCTCCGACCAGCTTGCCGTCGCGCCATGTCTCGATGGAATGGGCATTTCCCGCGGCGTGGAGGCCAAGCGTAGCGCGCTCGATCTGCTCGTTGATCCAGGTCTCGTCGCGCCGGGCGCAAGCGGCGATCACCTCGCCGAACGCGCGGTCGACGGTCACCTCAAAGCGGCGCGAGCGGACCCGGCGGGCGAGCGAGCGGGACAGGTGAAACCGGTCGAGCGGGAGGATCGCACGGCTGCGCGGCTCGACCCAGAAAATGTCTCCGGCGTCGCGGCTGTCGGCCATCGGGAAGATGCCGGCGGCATAGCCGCGCAAGAGCAATCGGGGGTCGAGCCCGTTCACAGCGGACGCTGATTCCGCGCGCTACTCACAACAGCTTGAGGACCTCTTCTTGGGGGCGGCACAGCGCCACGCCCTTGTCGGTCTCGACCAGCGGGCGGTTGATCAGGATCGGGTGCGCCATCATCGCGTCGAGGATCATGTCGTCGCTCACACCGTCGGCGGTCAGGCCGAGCTCGGCGGCAAGCGGCTCCTTGGCGCGAAGGCCATCCTTCGCGGTGATGCCGGCGCGCGCGTAAAGTCGTTGCAGTTCGGCGCGCGTCGGCGGCGACTTCAGATATTCGATGATTTGCACGTGGGCGCCCGATTCTTCGAGCAGCGTCAGGGTCTTGCGAGAAGTCCCGCAGGCCGGATTATGGTAGATGGTCGCCTTCATCCCGACATCCTAGCAACAAGCGCGCGCGCTTGGAACGCACGGAATTCCTAAGAACGGGTGCGTCTAGCTGGGGTTCATCCGGGACCGGATACGGAACGATCAAGAGATGGCGTCGTTTCCGATCCGTGACATATGCGCCGCGCCGAGGGCTGGGTCCCGCCGCATTGTCCGCATCGGAAGCGATTCAAAGGGAGATTACCCATGAACAGGACGATGATTGCCGTGCTTCTCGCCGGCTCCGTCAGCCTCTCGGCTTGCACAACTTACGGTAACGACCGGACCGCCGGAAATCTTGCCACTGGCGCTGCTTATGGCGCGGCCGGCGGCGCCGCTCTGGGCGCGATCGTCCCCGGCGTCAGCATCGTCGAAGGCGCGCTGGCGGGTGCCGCGATCGGCGGCATCGCGAATGCGGTGTGGGCCGACAACAATCGTGACGGCTATGTCGACGGCTATGTCCAGAATGGCCAATATCACAGCGGCACGCCGCAGGGCTATGATCCGAGGCTCCGCCGCGTGGCGACCGGCGCGATCGGTGGCGCCGTTCTCGGCGGCGTTGCAGGCGCGGTAATCCCCGGCGTCAGCGTTCTCACCGGTGCCGCGATCGGCGCCGCGGTCGGCGGTCTCGCCGGCGCGGTGTGGGCCGACAACAATGGCGATGGTCAGGCCGACGGCTATGTCTACAACGGACAATATTATCCGGGTGCGCCACAGGGCTATCAGGGTCAGGCCGCGCCGCAGCCGATGCCAGCTCCCGCGCCCATCTATCCGGCGCCGAGCCGCGGTGAGCGAGGCTAACAGGAAGCAAGATGAAGAGTGTGCGTATGTCTGGTGCCGGCCCCCTCGCGGGGTCGGCATATTTTTGCCGGAAAGCGCTGCTCGGTGCGGCGGCGATGGCGCTTGCGCTGAGCCCGGTCGCCGCATCGGCGCGCACGGCGCCAACTTATCGCGCGGCGCAGGGCGAGGTCGCGGCATGGCAAGCGAACGGACTGCGTTCGCTGTGGGTGCAGGGCGGACAGCTCCGCCCCGAGGCCGAGCAGGTCATCAACCTAGCGCACAGTGCGCGCCTCGACGGCCTCGACCCCGATTCGTATCGGCTGCGCAACCTCGAAGGCGCGGTTCGGGGCGCGTTTGGCGGCAACCCGCGCGATCTCGCCAAGGCCGACTTCCTTCTTTCCCAGACTCTCGTCGCGCTCGCCCGCGACATGCGCGCCACTCGTTCGACCGAAATGAAGTTCGCCGACCCCGCCGCCATCCCGCCCGCCCCGAGCGCGGGCCTGCTGCTCAACAGTGCCGCCAGCGCGCCGAGCCTGTCGGCGTGGCTCGACGCCATGCCGTGGATGCATCCGGCCTATGCCCAGCTTCGCAACGCGCTTTCCGGCGCGCGCGATGGCCGCGCGGCGCAGGTGCTACACCTCAACATCGAGCGCGCGCGCGTCCTTCCCGCGGCGATCCAGCCGGGGCGCTACGTCATGGTCGATGCCGCCGCCGCGCGGCTCTACATGGTCGAGAACGGCGTCGTGAAGGACAGCATGCGCGTGGTCGTCGGGCGGACCGACAATCCCACGCCGATGCTGGCGGGCATCATCCGCTATGCGATCCTGAACCCGTATTGGAACGCTCCGCCTGACCTCGCCGCAACCCGGCTCGCGCCGCACGTCGTCAGCGACGGCGTCGGCTATCTTGCCAAGGCGCGTTATGAAGTCCTGAGCGACTGGGGCGACCATGCCAAGCGGGTCGACCCCCGGACGATCGACTGGCAGGCGGTGGTCGCCGGCAAGATGCCCGACATCCGCATGCGACAGCTGCCCGGGCCTGACAACAGCATGGGCAAGATGAAATTCATGTTCCCCAATAACATGGGCATCTACCTCCACGACACCGACGACAAGAGCCTGTTCGCCGAGCCGGCGCGGATGAAGAGCGGCGGCTGCATCCGGCTGCAGAACGCGGCCAGGCTTGGCAAATGGCTCAACGGCAAGCCGCTGACGACGACTTCGAATGTGCCCGAGCAGAAAGTCGCGCTGCCGAACCCGGTGCCGGTCTATGTGACCTATCTCACCGCCGCGCCCGAGAATGGCCAGATCGCCTTTCGCGACGATTTCTACAATCGCGACGGGCTGGGGGCGCGGCAGACGGCGGCGCGCTGACCTTTTAGCGCGCCGCGGCCGGGAAAGCCGGGAGCTTGGCGATGTCGCGCTGCTCGTGCTGGATGATCACGCGCGCGTTGTAGTGGCGCGCCAGCCGCTCGAAGCGGTCGATCGAGGCGAGCGTCTCGGCGCGGCTGGTGTTGAACGGGGGCACGCCCCGCAGCGTGCGCGCTTCGGTCGCGTGATAGAGGTCGCCCGTCAGCAGGACGACGCCCGAGGCGAGCTTGACCAGCAGCGACATATGGTCGGGCGTGTGACCGGGCATATTGAGTGCGATCACCTTGCCGTCGCCGAACACGTCGATGTCGCGGCCATGCTCGAGCTGGAGCTTCGCGCCGGGCGCGCGCCACGGGCCGAACGGATCCTTGGGCCCGGCGGTTTGCTCGAAATCGGCCTTGCCGACGAGGAGTTTTGCGGTCGGGAAATCGGCGGCCTGGCCAACATGGTCGCCGTGCATGTGGCTGATTCCGACGATATTGATGTCGGACGGCTTGAGGCCGATCGTGGCGAGCTGTTCGGGGATGGTCTTGTCGATGCTGGCGACGAGCGCGCCCATGTCCATCGGCTTGCCCTTGAGTGCGGCGGGGAAGCCGGTGTCCCATAGCAGGGTCTGGGCACCGTCGCGGACGAGATAGCAGCTGTCGGGGATCCGCCGAGGCCCGGCCGGATATTCGAGCGTGTCGGAGAAGAAGGTGTTGAAATCCTTGATCATCGCCGAGCCGCAATCGAGCCGGGTGATCTCGACAACCGGGCGATCCGCAGCGACGGCGGGGGCAGCGACGGCGGGGGCCGCGACGGCGGGGGCGGCAATCGTGGTAAGCAGCGCGGCGATCAGGGCTTTCATGAAATTACTCCTTGCGGCTGGCGATAGTCGGCGATGATCGATCCGGCGGCGCTGTCCCACGGGCGCAGCTACCAGCTCGAATAATTGCGATTGGCGGTGATCAGTCGCACCGACGCGTCACTCCTCGTAATGCGCCGTGGTCTTGGCTCGCAACTCCTCGGCGGTGATGCCAGGCGCCATTTCGACCAAGCTGAACGGCGCGCCATGATCCGCCCGCTCGAATACCGCGAGGTCGGTGATGATCATATCGACGACGTTCTTGCCGGTCAGCGGCAGGGTGCAGGCGGGGATGAACTTGGGGCTGCCGTCCTTGGCGTTGTGCTCCATCACGACGATGATCCGTTTGACCCCGGCGACGAGGTCCATCGCCCCGCCCATGCCCTTGATCATCTTGCCCGGGATCATCCAGTTGGCGATGTCGCCGCCTTCGCTGACCTCCATCGCGCCGAGCACGGTCAGGTCGATATGCCCGCCACGGATCATCGCGAAACTGTCGGCCGACGAGAAATAGGACGACGACGGCAGCTCGCTGATGGTCTGCTTGCCGGCGTTGATCAGGTCGGGGTCGACCTCGTCGGGATAGGGGAAGGGGCCGATGCCGAGCATCCCGTTCTCGCTTTGCAGCGTGACCGTCATCCCCTCGGGGATATTGTTGGCGACCAGCGTCGGAATGCCGATGCCGAGGTTGACGTAAAAGCCGTCCTTCAACTCGCGCGCCGCCCGCGCCGCCATCTGGTTGCGGTCCCAGGCCATTACGCTGCGCTCCTCTCGCGGGTCGTCGTGAACTCGATCTTCTTGTCGTAGGGCGCGCCGCAGATCAGGCGGTTGACGTAGATGGCGGGCAAATGGATGCAGTCGGGATCGAGGCTGCCGGTCGGGACGATCTCCTCGACCTCGGCGACGCAGATCTTGCCGCACGTCGCGGCGGGCTGGTTGAAGTTGCGCGCGGTCTTGCGGAACACAAGGTTGCCGCTATCGTCGGCCTTCCAGCCCTTGATGATCGACAAATCGGTGCGGATGCCGCGCTCGAGGATATACTCCTCGCCGTCGAACTGCTTGACCTCTTTCCCTTCGGCAACCTGGGTGCCGACCCCGGTCTTGGTGTAGAAGCCCGGAATCCCCGCGCCGCCCGCGCGCATCCGCTCGGCGAGCGTGCCTTGCGGGCAGAATTCGACCTCGAGCTCGCCCGCCAAATATTGCCGCTCGAACTCCTTGTTCTCGCCGACGTAGGACGAGATCATCTTCTTCACCTGCCGCGTGCGGAGCAGCTTGCCGAGCCCTTCGCCGTCGATCCCGGCATTGTTCGAGGCGATGGTCAGATCCTTGACCCCGCTGGCGACGATGGCATCGATCAACCGCTCGGGTATCCCGCACAGGCCGAACCCACCGGCCGCAATGGTCATTCCATCGCGCAGGACGCCGTCGAGGGCAGCGGCGGCGGAAGCAAAGATTTTGGTCATTGGGCGCGCTCTTCTCCCCTCCCTGCAAGGGAGGGGCTGGGGGTGGGTGCCGCGACAGCGGCTGGATTTCGCGGGGATCGGGCTCGCTGACGCTTGCTACCCACCCCCAACCCCTCCCTGCGATCAGGGAAGGGGGTAAAGGATCAGCCTTTCAATTTCGATAGCACGCCCTGCAACTGCATGGCGTTGGACATGTCGCCCTCGACCTTCAATTTGCCCGTCATGAACGCCGTCATCCCGTCGAGCTTGCCGTCCGCGAGCGCCTGCCAGTCGTCCCAGCTGACCTTGAGAGTGGTGTCCGCGACACCGTCGTCCTCGGTCACCTGGTTGGCCGCGCCGTCGAGCATCAGCACGCCTTCGTCGCCGCCAAAGTCGATCTTGACGCGCTTGCCCGGAAGCCACGCGCCGGCTTCCTGCATTTTCGTGGCGAGTTCATTCTTGGTCATGCGGCTCTCCTTTGTCCGAACGCCTAGCGTGAGTCGCGCGGGCGTCAAGCGGGGGGTTGGCGTGGCGGCGGGTGAGGCCTATCTGGCGGGCATGACCTATAACGCAGAACTGAAACTATTCATCGACGGCAGCTGGCGCACGGGCGAAGGCCGCGACGCGTTCACGGTCATCAACCCGGCAACCGGCGGCGGCATCGGCGACGTGCCGCTCGCCAGCACCGCCGACCTCGACGAGGCGCTGGCGGCCGCCGAGCGGGCCGATCCGCTGTGGCGCGCGACCGCGGTCGAAACGCGCGGCGCCATCCTCCACAAGGCGGCGCAGCTGATCGTCGAGCGCGCCGACCATATCGCTGCGATCCTGACGCAGGAGCAGGGCAAGCCGCTCGCCGAAGCCAAGGGCGAAGTGATCGGCGCGGCATCGATGTTCAGCTGGTACGCCGAGGAGATCAAGCGCGACTATGGCCGCACGCTGGTCCGTCCGACCGGCCAGCGCTCGATCGTCATCCGCCAGCCGGTTGGTCCGACCGCGACCTTCACGCCGTGGAATTTCCCGCTCTATCTGCTCGCCAAGAAGGTCGCCGCCGCGCTCGCCGCTGGCTGTCCGGTGATCAGCCGTCCGCCGCAGGAAACCCCCGGCTGTACCGGCGAGATGTTCCGCGCATTGGCCGATGCCGGCATTCCCCACGGGGTGGCCCAGCTCGTCCACGGCAACGCCGACCTCGTCAGCCGCGCGCTGGTCGGCTCAAAGGTCATCCGCAAGGTCAGTTTCACCGGCTCGGTCCCGGTCGGCAAGCACCTCATGAAGCTCGCCGCCGACAGCATGACGCGCATCACGCTCGAGCTTGGGGGCCATGCCCCGGTGCTGATTTTCGACGATTGCGACCTCGACAAGACGCTCGACATGGTCGTGCCGCAGAAATTCCGCAACGCCGGCCAGGTGTGCGTTTCGCCAACCCGCTTCTATGTTCAGGACGCCATCTACGACGCCTTCCTCAAGGGCTTTGCGGAGCGCACGAGCAAGGTCAAAATGGGCGACGGCCTCCAAGCCGACACCCGCATGGGCCCGCTTGCCAACGCCCGTCGCCCCGACGCGATCGAGAAGCTGGTCAACGACGCTGCGGCCAAGGGCGCGCGCGTCCTCGCCGGCGGCCAGCGCGGAGAAGGCGGCTTCTTCTTCCAGCCCACCCTGCTCGGCGACGTTCCGGTCACCGCCGACATCATGAACGAGGAGCCGTTCGGCCCCGTCGCCGTTACCGCGCGCTTCAAGGATTTCGACGAAGCAATCGAACAGGCCAATCGCCTCCCGTTCGGGCTCGCCGCCTTCGCCTTCACCGAAAACGGCCGCCGCGCCAACCTTCTCGGCGACGCGATCGAGGCTGGGATGGTCGGCATCAACACCTTCGCCATCTCGATGGCCGACGCCCCGTTCGGCGGGATCAAGGACAGCGGGTTCGGGTCCGAAGGCGGCAAGGAAGGCCTCGAAACCTACCAGGTCGTCAAGGCGATCCACCAGGCCTGAGCAACGTCGATTTTTCTTGAACAATAGGATTTGGGATGTCAGGGTCAGAGCTCCCGACAAGCCCCTGTTTTGATGGGAAAAACAAAATTCTCCCAAAAGCGGTGAGGGGCTGACTTTAGACTGACTTTCCGCGAGCGGCCGGCCACGCTAAAGCCCCCGCATGATCAATCTTCGCACCGGCGGCCGCATCCTCGTTGACCAACTCGTGGCCCAAGGCTGCGATCGCGTCTTCACCGTTCCCGGCGAAAGCTTCCTCGCCGTCCTCGACGCGCTCCACGACACGCCCGCGATCCACACCGTCGTCTGCCGGCAGGAGGGCGGGGTCACCTACATGGCCGATGCCGATGGCAAGATGACGGGCAAGCCGGGGGTGGCCTTCGTCACCCGCGGCCCGGGGGCGACCAATGCCTCGGCGGGGGTCCATGTCGCGATGCAGGATTCGACTCCGATGATCGTTTTCGTCGGCGACCTCGACCGCGCCGATCGCGACCGCGAGGGGTTTCAGGAAATCGACATGGCGGCGTTCTTCGCGCCGGTGGCCAAGTGGGCGGCGCGGATCGACGACGCGCGGCGTATCCCCGAATATGTCGCTCGGGCGTACCGCGTCGCGACCGCGGGTCGGCCCGGGCCGGTCGTGCTGGCGATTCCCGAGGACATGCTTCGCGACGAGGTCGAGACGATCGATCGTCCGCCGATCGCGCCGATCGCGCAGCCCGCTTGCGCCGGCGCGATGGGCGCGATGTTCGACCTGTTGAAGGACGCGACCAACCCCGTCGCGATTATCGGTGGCGCCGACTGGAGTCCGGCAGCGGCGCATTATTTCGCCAGCTTCGCGCACCGTCACGGTATTCCGGTGGCAACGGCGTTCAGGCGCCAGGACGCGATTGCCAACAGCTGCGCGGTCTATGCCGGCAACCTCGGCTACGGCCCCAATCCGAAGCTCCAGCAGCGCATCCGGGAAGCCGACCTGCTGCTCGTCGTCGGCGCGCGGCTCGGCGAGGCAACCACCGATGGCTACAAGCTCGTCACCCCCGATCATCCCGGCCAGCTGCTGGTCCATGTCCACCCCGACCCGAACGAGCTTGGCCGGGTCTATTGCGCCGACCTGCCGATCTGCGCCGACATGGCTGAATTCTCGGAGATGGCGGCGGACTGGAGCGACCCCGACATCGTGCGCTTCTCGGCAGGCGAGGAGGCTCACGCCGAGTGGCTCGACTGGTCCGACCCCAAACCCCGCGCCAATCCCGATGGAAGCGCCGTCAAGCTCGACCTCGGCCCCTGCGTCGCGGCGATGCGTGACGCGCTTCCGGCCGATACGATCATCTGCAACGGGGCTGGCAATTTCTCCGGCTGGTGGCACCGCTACTGGCGCTATGCCGCGATGCCCTGTCAGCTCGCCCCGACCAGCGGCTCGATGGGCTATGGCCTTCCCGCAGCGGTGGCGGCAGCGCTCCGCGTCCCCGACCGCACCGTGGTCTGCGTCGCGGGCGACGGCGACTTCCTGATGAATGGCCAGGAACTGGCGACCGCGGCGCAATATGGCGCGGACCTGCTCGTCATCCTGGTCGACAATGGCGCCTATGGCACCATCCGCATGCACCAGGAGCGCGATTATCCCGATCGGATCAGCGCCACCGGGCTAACCAATCCCGATTTCGTCAGGCTCGCCGAGGCGTTTGGCGGCTGGGCCGAGCGGATCGAGACGACCGCCGACTTCGCACCGGCGCTCGGCCGCGCGATGGAGTGCACGGGCATCAGGCTGTTGCATTGCGTGACCGACGTCGAGGTGATCAGCAACGCATCGACGATTAGCACGCTGCACGGGAAGGGCTGAGGCGATGCAGCAATATCTCGACCTCATGGCCCGAGTCCTGAACGAAGGCGTGCCCCAGTCCGACCGCACCGGGACTGGCACCCTGTCGCTGTTCGGCGCGCAGATGCGGTTCGACCTTGCCGACGGCTTCCCGCTGGTGACGACCAAGAAGCTCCATCTTCGCTCGATCATCGTCGAATTGCTGTGGTTCCTGCGCGGCGATACCAATGTGCGCTGGCTGCAGGAGCGCAAGGTCAGCATCTGGGACGAATGGGCCGACGAACAGGGCGACCTCGGCCCGGTCTATGGCAAGCAATGGCGCGATTGGGAGACGGCCGACGGGCGGCACATCGACCAGATCCGCGAGCTGATCGAGCTGATCAAGCGCGACCCTGCCTCGCGACGGCAAATCGTGACCGCCTGGAATCCAGGTGAAATCGGGCAGATGGCGCTCGCCCCTTGCCACTGCCTGTTCCAGACTCAGGTCGCGGCAGGCAAGCTGAACCTCCAGCTCTACCAGCGCAGCGCCGACCTGTTCCTCGGCGTCCCGTTCAACATCGCCAGCTACGCGCTGCTGACCCACATGCTGGCACGTGAGTGCGGGCTCGAACCGGGGGTGTTCGTGTGGACTGGCGGCGACGTCCACCTCTACTCGAACCACCTCGACCAGGCGCGGCTACAGCTGACCCGCGATCCGCGGCCGCTACCCAAGCTGATGCTCAAGGACCGGGGGCAGGCGATCGACGGTTACGAGCTCGAGGACGTGGTCATCGAAGGCTATGACGCGCATCCTTCAATCGCCGCACCAATCGCCGTCTAGACTCACTTAAGCGACACCTTCCACCAGAACGGCGGCGTAATGGACCCGCATGCGCCGACGCGCGTTAGTGACTTGCTGGGATCGCGGCCGGTTACGCGCGGTTGATGCTCCGGCGTTGAAACCAAGAGGAGAAACAACATGGTGCGCAAGATTGTGACGATTGCCCTGATCGGCAGCGGATTGATGATGGCGGCGTGCAACACGGTCCGCGGCGCGGCGCGCGACGTCAACTCGGCGGCGAACGCAACCCAGAACGCGATGCACTAAAAGTCTGCCCCTTAAAAAATGGCGTGGCCGGCGTTCAGCCTCTGGACAGCCGGCCACCGTTTGAATCATGATCGTCAAACCGATTATACGGAGGGAAGATCATGGTTCGGAAGTTTATTACCGCGGCGGTCCTAGGCGGCGTCTTGGCGCTGGCCGCGTGCAACACCGTTCGCGGG
This sequence comes from Sphingomonas sp., assembly GCF_025362505.1. Lineage (GTDB taxonomy): Bacteria > Pseudomonadota > Alphaproteobacteria > Sphingomonadales > Sphingomonadaceae > Sphingomicrobium. The sequence continues at coordinate 61,562 of NZ_JANYGG010000062.1, forward strand.
CTCGGGGCGGATGTCGGCTCGGCCGCCAACTCAACCCAAAACGCGATGCGCTAAGCGAAGCGTTTTGCCCAATAAAAAGCCCCGCGAGTCCACGGACTTGCGGGGCTTTTTATTTCGAGCGGAGAGCCTGATCAGCCTTAGCTGTTCAGATAGTCCCCGGCGTCGGCGTCGCTGCCGTTCCCCGACATTGCCACATCGCCGAGTGGATCGTTACCGATCGCCGCTTCCGGACCCTGCGCCAATTCGGCGGCATGTTCCTCGGCGGCGGTCTCGGGCGCAATCAGCGAGGCTGCTGCCGCGGCGGCAGCGGCCGCGTCGGATACGACCAGCGCCTCCTGGAAGCGCTTCTGCGCCGCCCGCAGCGCAGTGTCGCGGCTGGTCGCCGCAACCCGCATCCGGCTCATGCCCGCGCCAGTACCCGCCGGGATCAGTCGGCCGACGATGACGTTTTCCTTGAGGCCGTTGAGCGTGTCGATCTTGCCCTGGACCGAAGCCTCGGTGAGCACCCGGGTGGTTTCCTGGAATGACGCCGCCGAGATGAAGCTGCGGGTTTGCAGAGACGCCTTGGTGATACCGAGCAGGACCGGCTTGCCCTCCGCCTTCTTCTGCTTCTTGTCGAGCTTGGCGTTGATCTCGTCCATTTCCTCGCGATCGACCTGCTCGCCGACGAGCAGGACGGTGTCGCCGCTCTCAATGATCTCGACCTTCTGGAGCATCTGGCGGACGATTACTTCGATGTGCTTGTCATTGATCTTCACGCCCTGGAGACGATAGACCTCCTGGATCTCGCTGACGAGATATTCGGCCAGCGCGACCACGCCCAGCACCTCGAGGATGTCGTGCGGATCGGGCGAACCGCCGACGAGGTTGTCGCCGCGCTTGACGTAGTCGCCTTCCTGGACGTCGATGGCCTTCGACTTGGACACCAGATACTCGACCGGATCGGACCCATCGTCAGGCACGATCGCGATCTTGCGCTTGGCCTTATAGTCCTTCTTGAAGCTGACCTTGCCCGAGATCTTCGCGATGATCGCGTTCTCCTTGGGCTTGCGCGCTTCGAACAGTTCGGCAACGCGCGGCAAACCGCCGGTAATGTCGCGCGTCCGGGCGGCTTCCCGCGGCAGGCGAGCGAGCACTTCACCGGCTTCGACCGTCGCACCGTCCTCGACCGCGATGATCGCGCCCGGGACGAGGCGATAGACGCCCGCCTCGGCCGCATCGTGGCCGGTCAGGGTCAGGCGGGGACGAAGGTCCTCCTTCTTCGACTTGGCGATGTCGTCCATGATCACGCGCTGCGAGATGCCGGTCGACTCGTCGGTCACTTCCGAAAGAGTGCGGTTGTCGATCACGTCCTGATATTTCACGACGCCCGCCTTCTCGGTGATGACCGGCGCGAACGACGGATCCCACTCGGCGATGCGGTCGCCACGGCTGACGATATGGCCGCTCTCGCACAACAGGTGCGCGCCATACTGGACGCGGTGGGTCGAAAGCTCGCGGCCGTCCATATCGAGGATCGCGATTTCACCCGAACGCGACAGCGAGATGTGCCGCCCGCGCGGATCGGTGATCGTCGGCATGTCGCGGAACTCGACGGTGCCGTCGACCGGCGCCTCGAGGTTCGACTGCTCGTTGAGCTGCGCCGCGCCGCCGATGTGGAACGTCCGCATCGTCAGCTGGGTGCCGGGCTCGCCGATCGACTGGGCGGCGATGACGCCGACCGCTTCACCGATGTTGACCGGGGTGCCGCGGGCGAGGTCGCGCCCATAGCATTTGCC
>NZ_JANYGG010000108.1 GCF_025362505.1 Sphingomonas sp.
ATTCTTGTGGCCCCACGCCGGGCCGACGATCGGGCTGCCGTCGGGGGTGTAGGCGATCGCGCCGTTATAGACGCGCTTGATCCCGACTTCACCGAACGCCGGGACCCGCTCGATCGCGGTCATGATATAGGGCTCGAGCCGTTCCAGCGCGTCGGGGAAGAGTTCATACTCGCTGTTGGCCGACGGCCCGTCGACATAGCAGGCCGGCGCGCCCAACTCGTATGGCCCGAGCAGCAGCCCGCCGGCTTCCTCGCGCATGTACCAGCTCGAATCCGACTCGCGCAGGACCCCCATCTCGGGCAGCCCCTTGGCCCGCCGCTCCATGATCGCGGGATGCTGTTCGGTGACGATATACTGATGCTCGACCGGGATCACTGGCACGTCGAGCCCGATCATCGCGCCAGTCTGGCGGGCGAAGTTACCCGTCGCCGACACGACATGCTCGCAACTAATCTCGCCCATGTCGGTGGTCACCAGCCATTCGCCGTTCGGCTTGCGGCTGATCGCGGTCACCGCGGTGTTGCGATAAATCTCGGCGCCGCGCTTGCGCGCCCCCTTTGCCAGCGCCTGGCTCAGGTCGGCGGGCTGGATATAGCCGTCGGCTGGATGCTGAATCGCGCCGAGGATCCCGTCGGTGTTGCACAGTGGCCAGATCTCGGCGAGCTCACCCGTGGTCAGGAAATTGACCTCGACCCCGATCGTCTTCGCGACCCCGGCATAATAATGAAATTCGTCCATCCGGTCGGGGGTGCGGGCAAGGCGGATGTTCGACACGTTCGAAAAGCCGACGTTGAGCTCGGTCTCGGCCTCGAGCGTGGGATAAAAGCCGACCGAATATTTATGAAGCTGGCCAACCGCATAGCTCAGGTTGAACAGCGGCAGCAGCCCCGCCGCGTGCCACGTCGACCCCGACGTCAACTCCTTGCGCTCGATCAGCACTGCATCCGACCAGCCCATCCGGGCGAGGTGGTAGAGCGTGCTGATTCCGACCACGCCGCCGCCGATCACGACCACCCGCGCCGATGATTTCATGGTCCGCCCTTCTACCAGTCGGTCGCCGCGGAAATGCCGCAGGGCCAAACCCCGTTCCTATCGTAAGCGCAGTGGCCGAAGCCATAGAAAAATTGGATGCAATCCCACACAAATCGAGGGCATCGGACACCGAGCGTCCCAGCCTTGTCAGATCCCTCCGCTGACCGTCTCATACCCCACGGCGGCAAGGCCTTCCGCTAATTTCGCAGCGCAGTTCTCGGCCAGCGCCTCATCTTCCGACCGCACGACGAAATTCGCGCCGACGCGGCCATCCTTGAAGAACGGATAGCTCCCGATCGACACGCCTTCGTGCGCCTTTTCGGTCGCGCCGAGCAGGTCGGCGACCTCGCTCTCGGGCACGAACCCGCCGAGCGTCACCGATACCAGCGGCCGCCCGCCCTCGAGCGTCCCGGTCAGCGCGTCGAGCATCCCCGCCGTGATGTGCGGCACTCCTGCCAGGATGAACAGCTTGCCCAGCCGGATGCCCGGCGCGCCCGACATGCGGTTGTCGATCAGCTCCGCCCCTTGCGGCACCCGCGCCATCCGCAGCCGCGCGTCGGTAATTCCCCCGCGCGTCTCGTAATATCGCTCGAGGATCGCCCGCGCCTCGGGATGGATCACCACCGGCACCCCCATCGCCGCGGCGATCGAATCGACCGTGATGTCGTCGTGCGTCGGCCCGATCCCGCCGGTCGTGAAGACATAGTCATGCGCCGCCATCATCGCCGTCACCGCGTCGCCGATCGCGGGCGGCACGTCGGCCACCACGCGGACCTCGCGCAGCCGGATACCCTGCACGTTGAGCCAGCTGGCGACCTGCGCGATGTTGCGGTCCTGCGTCCGGCCCGACAATATCTCGTCGCCGATGACGACCAGCGCCGCGGTCCAGGTTCGTCCATTCACCGTCATGCTCACCTCGACTTTGCGCTGCCCGGACCCTATCTAGTGGTGATGACCGAATATGTCAGCGTCGCCGTCGATGATCGCGCCGAATCCCGTTCGGGCGTGATCAAGCTCCACGGCCCCGAAGCGTTCGCCGCGATGCGCGCCGCCGGCCAGCTCGCCGCGACCATCCTCGACGCGCTCATCCCCCACGTCGTCCCCGGCGTCACCACCGGCGAGATCGACGATATCGTCCACCGCATGACGGTTGCCGCTGGCGGCGTCCCCGCCACGCTCGGCTATCGCGGCTTCACCAAAAGCTGTTGCACCTCGATCAACCATGTCGTGTGCCACGGCATTCCCGGCGACAAGGCGCTCAAGAACGGCGACATCGTCAACATCGACGTGACCCCGATGCTCGACGGCTGGCACGGCGACACCAGCCGCATGTTCCTCGTCGGCGACGTGCCGCTCAAAGCACGCAAGCTGGTCGATGTGACCTACGAGTGCCTCATGCTCGGGCTCGATCAGGCGCGGCCCGGCAACCGCCTCGGCGATATCGCCAACGCCATCCAGGTCCATGCCGAAAAGCAGCGCTACGGCGTCGTCCGCGATTTCTGCGGGCATGGCGTCGGCCGGCTGTTCCACGACACGCCCGAAGTGATCCACGCCGGCCGCCCCGGCACCGGTCCCGAACTTCGTCCCGGCATGATTTTCACCGTCGAACCGATGATCAACGCCGGCAAGTCCGACTGCAAATTGCTCGACGACGGCTGGACCGCGGTGACCCGCGACCGATCGCTGTCGGCGCAGTTCGAACATTCGATCGGCATCACCGAAACCGGTTGCGAAATCTTCACCACCAGCCCGGTGGGCTTCGACCGACCGCCTTACTGACGGAAAAACAACGATTTTCGCCCTATTGTGCAGTGCACACAAATTCTTTGCGGTTGCGCGGCGCAAAGCTACAACAGGGCCTGATAGCGACCAGAGCGGGGGCCACGCGTGAAGAAAATCGAAGCCATCATCAAACCATTCAAGCTCGACGACGTGAAGGACGCGCTCCACGAAGTTGGCGTGTCGGGCATCACCGTCTCCGAGGTGAAGGGTTTCGGCCGCCAGAAGGGTCACACCGAACTCTATCGCGGCGCCGAATATGTCGTCGATTTCCTGCCCAAGGTGAAGGTCGAAGTGGTTGTGGAGGACGGCCTCGTCGACCGCGTCATCGAAGCGATCGAGACCTCGGCCAAGACCGGCCGTATTGGCGACGGCAAGATTTTCGTCACCGCCGTCGAGCAAGCCGTCCGCATCCGAACCGGCGACCGCGGTAGCGACGCGATCTAACGCGCGACTCGCTCAAGGCGAGCGGGGGTGGATAAGCCACGCTGGCTAATCTCCTCCCCCGCCCCCACATACCTCGGCATGTCCCGCCTCTCCGTCCTCGACCTCGCGCCGATCACCCAGGGTAGCGACGCCGGCACCGCACTGCGCAACGCCCGCGACCTTGCGCGCCATGCGGAGCGGCTTGGCTACCACCGCTTCTGGATGGCCGAGCACCACTCGATGCCCGGCATCGCCAGCGCCGCGACCGCCGTCGCGCTCGGCTTTGTCGCCGAGGGCACCACCACCATCCGCATCGGCGCCGGCGGGATCATGCTCCCCAACCACTCCCCGCTACAGGTCGCCGAGCAGTTCGGAACGCTCGCCGCGCTCTACCCCGGCCGGATCGACCTCGGGCTTGGCCGCGCGCCCGGGACCGATCAGGCCGCCGCCTACGCCATGCGCCGCAACATCGCCGCCGACGTCAACCAGTTCCCGCGCGATGTCGTCGAGCTGATCCGCTACTTCGAGCCCCCATCCGACCCGCCCGCCCGCGTCCGCGCGATCCCCGGCGAAGGCCTCGAAGTCCCCGTCTGGATCCTCGGCTCCAGCCTGTTCGGCGCGAGCCTCGCAGCGCATCTTGGCCTGCCCTACGCCTTCGCTTCGCACTTCGCGCCCGAGCAGCTCGACGAGGCGCTGCGCATCTACCGCCGCGATTTCCAGCCGTCGCAATGGCTTGACGCACCTTATGTGATGCTCGGCTTCAACGTCTTCGCAGCAGACACCGACGACGAGGCCCGCCTCCTCGCCACCTCGCTCGAACAGGCGTTCGTCGCGCTGCGCACCGGCCAGCCGGGCCAGCTCAGGCCGCCCCTGCGCGGCTATGCCGAGACCCTCCCGCTCGAATGGCGCGCCTCGCTCGACGAGCGGTTGAGCTGTTCGGCGATCGGCTCTCCGGCGACCGTTCGCGCCGCCACCGAGGCCTTCATTGCCCGCACCGGCGCCGATGAATTGATGGTCACCGCGCAAATCTACGATCACACCGCGCGACTGCGTTCCTACGAGATACTGGCGGCCAATTTACTGGCGAAAAACCACGCTACCGTCTAGGCATGAGCTTCGATTTATGCTGCACTGCGGCATGATCGGGAGCAGTGCATTGTTGACGGAAGAAAACCCCCTCGCCTCGATGCCCCCCGACGAGCTCAAGAACTCGATGACCAAACTCGGCTACAAGACTCAGGCCGAACTCGCCGCCGCGATCGGCGTCAGCCGCTCGGCGGTCAGCCTGTGGCTCGAGGGCAAGGTCGGCGTCCCCCGCCCGATCGCCATGCTCCTGCGCATGCTCGTCGCCGCCCAGCGCCGCGCCTATTAGGCGGTAGACTCGCAATCTCCCACTCGCACCGACAAGACTGGTGACTTGAAGCTGATTGGCAAGCCGCTACACTAGCTGCCAACAGGGGGAGACTTCACTTTGCGCAATCTGATCATCACCGCCGTCGCTCTGCTTGCCGCCGGGACCGCCAATGCCGAAACCTATGCGATCCAGGCCGGCCGGTTGATCGTCGACGCGGCCAAGCCCGCGCTCGGCCCCTCGACGGTGATCGTCACCGACGGTCGCATCATCGCGATCCAGCCCGGCGCGACCGCTCCCGCCGGAGCGACCGTCGTCGACCAGCGCGGCCGCACCGTCATGCCGGGAATGACCGACGTCCATGTTCACCTGACGATGAATTCCGGCGAGCCCTGGTACATCGGATTCACGCGCAAATATTCGGCACCTTATGCCACCACGATGGGCCTGACCCACGCGCTGGAAATGGCGCGGGCCGGGTTCACCACCGTTCAGGACCTTGGCGGCGACACGTCGGCGGTGATCGCGCTGCGCGACGCGGTTGCCGAGGGGCGCTTTGCGGGGCCGCGGATCAGGGTGTCGGGCGCGGGACTGTCGATGATCGGCGGGCATGGCGACCCGGCCACCGGCCTGCCGCCCGAACTGGCGGCGGCGATCGACACCGCTCACCTCAACCGCTCGGTCTGCACCGGTGTGCAGCAGTGCCAGGAAGTGGTTCGCAAGCTCGCTTCGGCCGGAGTCGACGTGATCAAGATCATGGCCACCGGCGGGGTGCTCGATCCCGGCGCGATGGGGCTCGAGCAGCACTTCACCAACGACGAGATGAAGGGGATCGTCGACATGGCGCACTCGCTCCACCTCAAGGTCGCCGCCCATGCTCATGGCGCGCGCGGGATCGAGGCGGCGACCAACGCCGGGGTCGATTCGATCGAGCATGGCACGCTGATCGACGAGGCCGGGGTCAAGGCGATGAAGGCCCATGGCACCTATTACTCGGCAACGCTGATGGCGTTCAGCGGGGTCAATGGCCTGCTCGGCACAGGCAAGCTGACCCCGGAAATGGAAAGCAAGGCGCGGATCATCCTGGCGCGGTGGGGCAATGGCTTGAACCTGGCCTATCGCGGCGGGGTCAAGATCGCGCTCGGCACGGATTCGGCGGTCGCACCGCATGCCCGCGCCGGCGAAGAACTCGGCCTGATGGTGTCGAAGGGCGGGATGACCCCGCGCGACGCGCTGATCGCCGCGACCAAAGGCGGGCCCGACCTCATGGGGCTTTCCGCCGAAACCGGCACGCTCGATCCGGGCAAATCGGCCGACCTGATCGCGGTCGACGGCGACCCGCTGAGCGACCCGGCGGCGGTCACCCACGTCGGCTATGTGATGGTCATGGGCAGGCCGATCGCGATGAACGCGAACTAGGTCGTGAACCCACAAATGCCAGTTCCAACGATGATGGAAGGCGAACGTTCGCAGATGGTGACTCGCTAGAAGTACCGGCCGTCGGGCCGGCGTGGAGCCGACCTTTGACTAACTTCTCGATGAGCGTAAATTCGAGCAGGTCCGTAGGGGGTGCCACATGCGCAAAGCTGTCCTGCCATCTTTAATCTCGGTCGTTGCCTTTCTTCCGGCCGCCCCCCTTTGGGCACAGGCGCCGCACAACCACGCGCCGGCAGCGAAACCGGAGACGCTCGCGGGTTGGGCGCACGGCGCACAATTGTTCGACGGGCTCGGCACCTATCACCGCAAGATCACGACTCGCTCTTCCCTGGCGCAGAAATACTTCGATCAGGGGATGCGCTTGTCGTGGGCGTTCAACCACGACGAGGCGACGCGGTCGTTTGCGAAGGCCGCGATGACCGACCCCACCTGCGCGAGCTGCTACTGGGGCGTCGCGCTTTCGCTCGGGGTCAATTATAATATGCCGATGATGAGCTCGCCGCGCGGTCGCGTGGGCTGGCAGGCGGTGCGCCGGGCGCAAGCGAATGCCCGCCGCGCGACCCCGATCGAACGCGCGCTGATCGCCGCCGTCGCAACGCGCTATCGCGGCAGCGGCGAAGTCGATCCCTCCAACAGCAAGCCTTTGTTGCAAGCCTATGTGACCGCCATGCGCGCCGTCGCCGCGAAATATCCGAACGATCTCGACGTGCAGACGATGTACGCCGAGGGCCTCATGAACACGAACCCGTGGAAGCTGTGGAACGCCGACGGGACGCAGAATCCGGGTACGCAGCAGGTGCTCGACGCGCTCCAGTCCGTCCTCAAGCGCGATCCCAAACATCCGGGCGCCAATCATTATTACATCCATGCAATCGAAGCCTCGCCCCACCCCGAGCAGGCGCTCGCCTCGGCCGAAGTCCTGACCGGAATGATGCCGGCGGCGGGCCACCTCGAACATATGCCGGCGCACATCATGCAACGCGTCGGCCGGTACGAGGAAGCCGCCGAAGCCAACCGCAAGGGCGCGGCCGCCGATCTGGCCTATCTCAAGGCCACCGCCGCGCCCGATTATTATCCGATGTACCTCATTCACAACTTCCAGTTCCTTGGGAGCGCGGCGGCGATGGAGGGACGGCGCGCGGAGGCGATCGCGGCCCTGAGGGATGCGCGAACGCATAGCTCCGACCAGATGCTGCTTGAAATGCCCGGCCTCGATTGGACCGCGAGCTTCATCTACGATGGCTACACCAAGTTCGGCATGTGGGGCGACATGCTGAACGAGCCGGCGCCGAACCCGAAGCTGCCCGGCGCCACGATCAGCTTCCACCAATCGCGCGCGATTGCCCTCGCGGCAACCGGCAAGCTCGACGAGGCCAGGATCGAACTGGCCAAGACCGACCAGCTGATCGCCGCCGTTTCGGCCGAGGCGTTCCAGGGCAATAACGGGGCGAAGCCGCTCTACGAAATCGGCCAGATCAAGGCCCAGGCGCGCCTCGCGACCGCCGAAGGCAAGCGCGACGAAGCGATCCGGCTGCTGACCGACGCGGTCGCGGCCGAGGACAAGCTCGCCTATAATGAGCCCAGCGACATGATCTTCGCAACCCGCCACCTGCTCGGTGCGGAGTTATTGGCGGCCGGTGAGCCGGCGAAAGCCGAAGCCGTCTATCGCGAAGATTTGAAGCAGCATCCGAACAATGGCTGGGCCTATCTTGGCCTCAGCCAGGCACTCACGGCTCAGAAAAAGGATGACGATGCCGCCGCCGTGAAGAAGCAGTTCGAACAGGCCTGGCGCAGCGCCGATGTGCCGCTCATGGCCTCGGCATTCTAGAAAGCCTCATTCCGCGGCAAGCGAGGGTGTCCGTCAGTGGTGGAGGGCGGAAATCTGATTTCACGCAATCTAAGCTAAGTAGGAGTTTGTCCTGTTAACTGACGCTGGAATTTCAGCTTACGCTCAGACTCGGGTGTGCAGGACAGTGTTCACTACGACTGGCAGCTTCTGGTTCTGCGACCTGGGTAATCAGTCCCCTTTTGAAATGACGCGGTGGAGCCCGTCGATCAGCCCCGACTTGCGGTCCCAAGCCTTGGCACCGCACCACATGCTCCCCGCCGCCGCACGATAAATCCAAAAAACACTTTCCTACACCAGCCACTTCATGATCCAATGCGGTTCATGGAAGACGAACATTTAGAACCACCGTTCGAGCCGATCGAGCTTCGCCAGCGCCACGACGGCTTCACTCCTCTGCGCCAGGTCGAATTTCTCGACGCGCTCGCCGAAAGCGGCTGCGTCGACGAAGCCTGCCGCTCGGTCGGGGTCAGCCGCAGCGCCGCCTACGCGCTGCGCAACCGCATCCATGCCGCGCGCTTCCGGCTCGCGTGGGACGCCGCGCTCGATATGGCGATCCAGCGGCTTTACGGCGCCGCCTTGTCGCGCGCCATCAACGGCGTCGCGCGGCCGATTTTCTATCAGGGCAAGCAGGTCGGCGAGCGACGCTATTATGACGAGCGGCTGACCCAGTTCCTGCTGCGCGCCCGCGATCCCGCCAATTTTGCCCGCCCCCGCGAGCTGACTGATGACCTGCGCGAAGACGATGTCGGCGCAACGATCTACCACATCCGCCGGATCGATGCGCAGGCCGCCGAATGGGAAGACGTCGAATTTATGCTGACCAACCAGCCCAACCGCCGCCAGCGCCGCGCAACCACTGCGCGCACAACCAAGGCCCGCGCAAGGGGGAGCTAGTGTCCATCTTGTCCATGTTGGACGCTCATCGGGCCCCACGCCCGGCGCGCAGATCGCGCTTTCCTCCCTCAAAATCAGCGGTGAAATATTCACCCCCAACCCGCTCCGCGCTGGATTCCGCAGTGCAACAAGCGGCAAGGCGTCGTGATGCCGCGCGGGGCGGCGAATCAAGTCAACATAGAGGCGTCCGACATGTCCGAAGCAGGCAAGGTACTGAAGCTCATCGAGGAAAACGAGATCGAGTGGGTCGACCTCCGCTTCACCGACCCCAAGGGCAAGTGGCAGCACCTGTCGATGGTTGCGGGCGTGATCGACGAGGATATGCTCAACGACGGTTTCATGTTCGACGGCTCGTCGATCGCCGGGTGGAAGGCGATCAACGAGAGCGACATGATCCTCATGCCCGATCTCGGCGCGACCTACATCGATCCGTTCAGCGCGACGCCGATGCTGATCCTCGTCTGCAACGTCGTCGAGCCCGGCACCGGCGAGCTCTATACCCGCGACCCGCGCTCGACCGCGACCCGCGCCGAGGCCTATCTCAAGCAGACCGGCATCGCCGACACCGTCTACGTCGGCCCCGAAGCCGAGTTCTTCATGTTCGACGACGTCAAGTTCGCCAACACCTACAACGAGAGCTCGTTCAAGATCGACGACATCGAGCTGCCGACCAACACCAGCCGCGACTATGAGGGCGGCAACCTTGGTCACCGCCCGCGCGCCAAGGGCGGATACTTCCCCGTCGCGCCGGTCGACAGCGCGGTCGACATCCGCTCCGAGATGGTCTCGACCATGCTCGAAATGGGGCTGCCGTGCGACAAGCATCACCACGAGGTCGCCGCGTCGCAGCACGAACTCGGGCTGACCTACGGCACGCTGGTCGAGACCGCCGACCGCATGCAGGTCTACAAATATGTCGTCCACATGGTCGCCCACGCCTATGGCAAGACCGCGACGTTCATGCCCAAGCCGATCGCCCAGGATAACGGTTCGGGAATGCACACCCACTTCTCGCTGTGGGAGGGCGGCAAGCCGCTGTTCGCTGGCAACGGCTATGCCGGCCTGTCGGAGACCGCGCTCTACTTCATCGGCGGCGTGATCAAGCATGCCCGCTCGCTCAACGCCTTCACCAACCCGACGACCAACAGTTACAAGCGGCTGGTCCCTGGGTTCGAGGCGCCCGTTCTGCTGGCTTACTCGTCGCGCAACCGCTCGGCGTCGTGCCGCATTCCATATGGCACCGGCGACAAGGCCAAGCGGGTCGAGTTCCGTTTCCCCGATGCGATGGCCAACCCCTACCTCGCCTATGCCGCGATCCTGATGGCCGGGCTCGACGGCATCCAGAGCCGCATCCATCCGGGCGAGGCGATGGACAAGAACCTCTACGACCTGCCGCCGGCCGAGCTGGTCGCGGTTCCGACCGTGTGCGGGTCCTTGCGCGAGGCGCTGACCAGCCTCGTCGCCGACCGCGATTACCTGCTCAAGGGCGACGTGTTCACCGAGGACCAGATCGACGCCTACATTGAGCTCAAGTGGGAAGAGGTCATCCGCTGGGAAACCGCCCCCAGCCCGGTCGAATTCGACATGTATTACTCGAGCTGATCGCGCTCCTCCTCCCCGGTGATCGCCGGGGAGGAGGATGGCCCTCGATCGCGCCAGATGGCGGCTTGATCACCTTTTCGTAACCCTCGCCCCCTAAAAGCTACTCATCATGGGGTGCGAGGTCGTTTCGATGAACAATTTCCGCGCGGCGCTGCTGTTAGGCAAGGGCCGCGAACCCGAGCAGCCGCTGGTGACCGGCAAGAAACGCCGCAGCACGGCCGGCGACGGGCTCGACAGCATCGCGGTCACACGCGAGGTGTCGCGCTCCGCCGACCATCGCGGCGACGACCGCCACCGCCTCACCACCGAGACCGCCGTCGTCCTCTTCCGCGGCACACTCCTGCCGGTCGATCTGATCAACCTGTCGGGCGGCGGGGCGATGGTCCGCGGCGACTTTGCACCGCAGTTGTGGGAACCGGTCCAGCTCAACCTTGGCGAACATGGCACGGTCGAATGCGCCGTCCGCTGGATCCGCGACGACCGCTTCGGCCTCGAATTCGCCCACGAAACCCAGATCCACGGCGATCCGCGCGAACGCGACGCCATGCTGCTCGACGTTATCCGCCGCTCCTTCCCCGACCTTGCTCCGACGACAATCGCGTCAACTGGCGCGGTCGAGCCGGCGGCCGTGCCATCCGACGCCGACGCCGCACGCCGCGGCTCACCGCGTCACCCGATGATCTGGTCGGGCACCGTGCTGTTCCAGCATGATTCATATCCCGTCCGACTGCGCAACGTCTCGCCCCACGGCGCTATGATCGAAAGCCCGCTCGCCTTCCCCGCCGGAGCCGAGCTGTTCCTCGACCTTGGCGAAGCGGGCAGCCTGTTCGCCACGGTCAGCTGGGCGCACGGCGACCAGGTCGGGCTCGAATTCGCCCAGACCTTCAACATCGCCGACCTCGCCAAGGCCCGCCCCGGCCTCACCCCCCAGCGCTGGTCGAGCCCGCAATACCTCCGCCAGGACAAAAGCGATGACTCCCCCTGGTCCGCCGGCTGGGGCCGCCTCACCGTCGAAGAACTGAAGAACTCGCTCGAGGGCTACCTCAAGCACTGAACCGTTCACCGCGCCTTGCGTTGACCGTATGATCGGCTATCGCCGGTCACTTCGGCGACAGGGACGGATTGAACTGCATGGCGCGGCTTTATGGCAGCAGCAAACGCATATTGGTGACCGGTGGCGCCGGTTTCCTGGGCTCACACCTGTGTGACCGCCTCCTCGCCGATGGCCATGAGGTCATCTGCCTCGACAATTTCTTTACCGGCGACAAGGCCAATATCACGCATCTCCTCCCGAACCCGAAGTTCGAGCTGCTCCGCCACGACGTGACCTTCCCCTTGTTCATCGAGGTCGACGAGATATTCAATCTCGCGTGCCCTGCCTCCCCAATCCACTATCAGCACGACCCCGTACAGACGACCAAGACCTCGGTTCACGGCGCGATCAACATGCTGGGGCTCGCCAAGCGGCTCGGCATCCGCATCTTCCAGGCGTCAACCAGCGAGGTCTATGGTGACCCTGTCGTCCACCCGCAGACCGAGGAATATTGGGGCCACGTCAACCCGATCGGCCTGCGCAGCTGCTACGATGAAGGCAAGCGTTGCGCCGAGACGCTGTTCTTCGACTATCACCGCCAGTGCGGGCTCGAAATCAAGGTCGCCCGGATCTTCAACACCTACGGCCCGCGCATGCACCATGCCGACGGCCGGGTGGTCTCGAACTTTATCGTCCAGGCGCTGACCGGTGTGCCGATCACGCTTTACGGCGACGGCGAACAGTCGCGCAGCTTCTGCTTCGTCTCCGACCTGATCGAGGGGTTCGTGCGTTTGATGGATTCGTCAGGCGAGATCACTGGCCCGATCAACCTCGGCAATCCAGTCGAGTTCAGCATGCGTCAGCTCGCCGAGCAGGTGCTCGCAAAGACCGGCAGCAAATCCGAGATCAAGTTCGAACCGCTGCCATCCGACGACCCCCGCCAGCGCCAGCCCGACATCAGCAAGGCGCGCTCACTGCTTGGCTGGGAACCGACCGTCGCGCTTGCCGACGGCCTCGACCACACCATCGCCTATTTTCGCGAGCGCGGCTTCGGCGCCCCATGACGCACGCCTCCGGACGCCGAGTGCGCGTCGGCTTTCTGTACACGCACCCCATCCAATACGCCGCGCCCCTGATGCGCCTGATTAATCGCTCGGCCGACATCGAGGCGGTGCCGATTTACCTGACCGATTTCAGCCTGCGCGGGGCAGTCGACAAGCAGTTCGGGGTCAAAGTCGTTTGGGACATCGACCTGCTCGAAGGCACTGACCCGATCTTCGTCGATGGCTATAAAACCCGCGAGGTCAGCACCGGGCTCACGGCAATGCCCGCCCCGCAAGTATGGAAGATCGTGCGCGAGGCCCGGCTCGATGCGCTCGTCGTTCAGGGCCACGTCCAGCTTGCCGTGCATATTGCAGTGCTCGCCGCCAAGAGTATCGGAATTCCGGTCTTCTACCGCTCCGAGACGCATCTTCTGCTGCCGCGTGGAAAGGCGAAGCGCATCGCTCGCCGCCTCTTGATGGGTGGCTATTACAAGTTGCTGGATGGCTTCCTCGCTATCGGCACCCGCAACCACTTATTCTATCGGGCGATGGGCGTTCCGGGCTCAAAGGTCTTCGACGTGCCTTATGCGGTCGATAATGAGCGGATGATCGCAAACTCGTCCCTTTCGTCGTCCCAGCGCTCGGCGAAGCGACGCGAGCTTGGCGCGCGCGACGGGATCCCGCTTCTTGTCTATGCTTCGAAACTGACCCGCCGGAAGCATCCCGACGACTTGCTTGAAGCGGCGCGAAGCCTGCGCCGTGAAGGGCTCGATTTTGACCTGCTGTTTGTCGGCACCGGAGAGATGGAGGGAGAACTTCGCAACGCCGCTGCCGCCAACTTCCCCGGTCCGCCGCCGCTGTTCGCCGGTTTCCTCAACCAGACCGAGCTGCCCGCGGTGCTGGGCGCAAGCGACATCTTCATCCTGCCTGCCGAGAATGAGCCGTGGGGTTTGATCATCAACGAAGCGATGTGCGCGGGCCTCGCCATCGTCACGTCGCGCGAAGTCGGCGCGGTACCCGACCTGGTTCACGAAGGGGTCAACGGGCGGTTGTTCGACGCGGGCAACATCGCGCAATTAACCACTGTCCTTCGTGATCTCGTCCAGCATCCCGGTCGGACGAGCGAGATGGGCGCGGAAAGCCGCAGGATCGTTGCCGGCTGGGGATATGGGGAAGACCTAGAAGGGCTTCGCGCGGCATTGGTCGCGACGAAACGACTATCGCAATGACGGACGGCGGGCCAGTACGCGCAATCCTCGCCAGCGAATTCTGGCCGGGTGCCACTGCCCGGGGCATCGCGCCGGGTCTTCGCGCCGCCGGCTGGCTGGTCGACGAAATCGACGATCAACGCTTTTTCCCGAATTCGATGTCGCTCGCCCAACGACTTGAAGCCCGGCTCAGGCGGCGTCAGCGTACCGCCGACTACCAAGCAGCAATCCTAGCCGCCGCCCGAACCCACCGTGCCGAGGTCATGATTACGGTCAAGGGCGGTAATGTGACACAAGCGACGCTTGCACAGCTCCGCGACATGGGTGTTTTCGTCGTCAACTATTACCCCGACCGCGACGTCCCAATCAAACGCATGGCCGATTACGATCTGGTCGCGACGACCAAGTCATTTCATTTTGATCCCCTCGCCCAGCATTTACCGGATGAGCGATTTGTCTTGATCAATCATGGTTACGACGCCGAACTCCACCGCCCGGTCGCGTTGACGCCCGATCGGGAGCCGGTCGACGTTCTCTACATCGGCAATGCGGGAGCGTATAAGGCCCGCCTGATGATTGCGCTGGCCGAAACCTTGCCCGGCCTCAAGATCAGGGTCGTCGGCCATCGTTGGCTCGACCATGCCAAGGGCACCGCACTCGAAGCCGCCGCGTTGGGAAACGCCGTTCATGGCGATTATTATGCCGCCGAAATCGCTAATGCGAAAATCGTTCTCGCCTTCCACATGGGCGAGAATCCAAAGACCGGGTTTCAGGATCTCGTCTCGACCCGCACCTTCGAGATCCCCGCGTGCGGCGGGTTCATGCTGCATGTCGACAATCCCGAGGTCCGCTCGCTGTTCGACGTCCCGTCCGAGATCGACACCTTCGCGAACGACGCGGAGATGATCGCGAAGATCGGTTACTGGCTCGACCATCCCCAGGAACGCGAAGCGGTTGCCGCGCGCGGTCATGCACGCGCGGTGCCTGCTTACAGCTACACCGAACGCGGACGAGAGATTGCCCGGATCGTCGAAGAACGGCTCGCCCGGCGCTAGGTGGCCCGCGCCCGTTCCGCCCGCGGTGCGCCGTAGACCAGGTACACCAGCAGCCCGAACAGGTTCCAGCCGAGGAAATAGGTCTGCGTCCGCACCGGCAGGCTCCAGAACAGATAGGCGCAGCCAAGGATGCCGACCGTGCCGACCAGCCACGGCAGCGGGGTGGTGAACTTGCGCGGGCGGTCGGGCTCGCGGCGGCGCATCGCCAGCATCGCCGCGCACACCGCGACGAACGCGGTCAGCGTGCCAGCATTGGCCAGCGCGGCGATCTCGTTGAGCGGGAACAGCGCGGCGATGATCGCCACCACGATCGCGGTGAAGATCGTGATCCGCACCGGGGTCCCCCGCTTCGACACCCGCGCGAGGCCTTGTGGGAGCAGGCCATCGCGCGCCATGGTGAAGAAGATCCGGCTCTGTCCGAAGAAGAAGGCGAGGATGACGGTCGGCAGCGCGACCACCGCCGACAGCCCGAGGATTCGAGCCGCCCAGCCCTGCCCGATCTCTCGCAGGATCAGCGCCAGCGGTTCGGGGCTGTTGGCAAACCGCGAATAAGCCAGCGCCCCGACCGCCGCCGCCGCGACCGCCATGTAGATAGCGACGCAGGCGACCATCGATCCGACGATGCCGATCGCCAGGTCGCGGTCGGGGTTCTTGGTTTCCTCGGCTGCCGTGGCGATCGCGTCGAACCCGTAGAAGGCGAAGAAGATGATCGCCGCCGCAGCCATCACGCCGACCTCGACCGGCTTGCCGTCGACGCCGACCCCGATGTGGCTCGAAAACCCGTTGGGCATGAACGGGTGAAAGTGGCTTGCGTCGAACGATTTGAGCGCGACGACGATGAACAATGCCAGGGCTAGCATCTTGATCACCACCAGCACCGCGTTGAGCGTCGCGCTCTCCCGCGTTCCGGCCGACAGCACCGCGGCGACCACGGCGATGATCAACACTGCGGGCAGGTTGAACACACCGCCAAGCTCGGGCCCGTTGGTCAGCGCCGCCGGCAGTCCCGCGCCGACGCTTGCCAGGAAGCCCGAGGCATAGCCCGACCAGCCGACCGCGACCGCGCTGACGACCAGGCTATATTCCAGGATCAGCGACCAGCCGACGACCCACGCCAGCAACTCCCCGAACACCACATAGGAATAGGTATAGGCCGACCCCGACGCCGGGATCATCGTCGCCATTTCGGCATAGGCCAGCGCGGCAGAGGCGCAGATCAGCCCGGCAATGGCGAACGATAGGATTACCGACGGTCCGGCCTTGGCCGCGCCGACCCCGATCAGCGTGAGGATACCCGTCCCGACGATCGCCCCGACACCCAGCGCGACGAGGTGCGGCCACGACAGTGATCGCGCCAGCCGGTGATGCTCGGGCATGTCCTCGCGCGAGACGACGACCTTGCGCACATTCCAGTTCTTCAACGCTCGACCTCCCCTGGTTCGGGGTGAGCCTAGCGCGCGAACCGCGACTAGTGAACCGTGCCGACGACCTCGTCGCAGCTGAGCGTGGCGATGACCCGCTCGATCTGGCGCCAGTGGCAGAAGCGCTGGACATTGCCCGCGTCGCGGCTGGCGATAGCGCGCGCCGCGGCTTCGAACCCGGCATCGTCGCCGAATGCCTCGATCAGGCCGGCGGCGTCATCGAGCGCCCCGCGACCAGCAATATAAGGTGCTTCCATGGCGCTGCTTTAACCCGCGACCTGTTTGCGGACAGCGACCAAGCATCGTTAGTGGGACATCAACCACGTTATCGACGCTGGCGCCGGCCACGCGCTTCTGCCAAGGCGCGCCATGCCCAACCGCACCAGCCAGGCCGGCGGCCTGTTCCTCATGCTCGCGATCGTCCTTGGAACAATCTGGGGCGTTTACGTCGGCCAGCCGATGCTCGGCGTACTGCGAGGCACGGGCATCGGCGTCGTGATTGCGCTGGTCGTCTGGCTGATTGACCGCCGGCGCCGCCCGCCCGCCGGCTGAGCTAGGTTTTCAGGCGGCCTTGCGCCGCGCCGCCGCGACGTCGTCAAGCATCCACTCGACCGCCGCGCGCGCGTGGATCGCGGTGGTGTCATAGACCGGCAGGACATTGGCGCGCGCATCGACCGCGAGCACCAGTTCGGTGCAGCCGAGGATGATCGCCTGGACCTTCTGCTTAGCGAGTTCGGTGATCAGCGTCTTCAACTTGCGCTGGCTTTCTCGGACCACGCGGCCCGCGGCGAGTTCCTCGTAGATGATCCGGTCGACCTCGGACCGCCACTGCCCATTAAGCTCATGGAACACGATTCCGCGCTGCTCATAGGCCTCGCGCGCGAACGGCTCGGTCATCGTGAACCGCGTTCCGAGCAGGGCGACATGGCTGCGCCCGTCAGCCGCGATCCGCTCGGCGGTCGCCGCGGCGATATCGATCACCTCCAGCCCGGTTGCTGCTTCGACCGCCGCACGCGCCTTGTGCATCGTGTTCGACGCGATCAGCAGCCCCTCGGCGCCCGATGCCTTGAGCCGCACTGCCGCCTCGACCGCGACGCGGATCGCGCCATCCCAGTCACCGGCTTGATGCATCGCCGCCAGCGGACCGAAATCGAGGCTCTCGATCGCCAGCCGCGCGCTGTGCAGCCCCCCGAGTCGCACTGCGACGCCCTTGTTGATCTGTTCGTAATAGAGCGCGGTCGAAGCCCAGCTCGTCCCGCCGATGATCCCCAGCTTGTTCACGTCCGCTCTCCCCGCAACCCGCCACGCCGGAGGTTCCGGCTGGGGGCTTGAACCCAGAAACGATATCCTTTCGGTAGCGAATCGGCGCTGTTAAACCAAGCGCTTAACGGTGTCAGAACGGGTTAATCGCGGGCACTCGAAACGGCGCTTGAATCGCTGCCATGAAGGATGATCAGGTCGCCCATCGCTCCCCACTGAGCGCGACTATCACCCCAGCGCCTTGACTATCTCTTCGACCATTTTCTTCGCGTCGGCGAGAAGCATCATCGTATTGTCGCGGTAGAACAGCTCGTTATCGACCCCGGCGTAACCCGCGCCGCCCATCGATCGCTTGATGAACAGGACGGTCCGGGCCTTTTCGACGTCGAGCACCGGCATGCCATAGATTGGCGATGTCTTGTCGGTCTTCGCCGCCGGGTTGGTGACATCGTTGGCGCCGATGACGAAGGCGACGTCGGTCTGCGCGAACTCGGAATTGATGTCCTCGAGCTCGAACACCTCGTCATAGGGGACGTTAGCCTCGGCGAGCAGCACGTTCATGTGTCCTGGCATGCGGCCCGCGACGGGGTGGATGGCGTATTTAACCCGCACCCCCTTCTTCTTGAGCTGGTCGCCCATCTCGCGCAGCACATGCTGCGCCTGCGCCACCGCCATGCCGTACCCGGGGACGATGATCACCTGATCGGCCTGGCTCAACAGGAAGGCGGCGTCTTCGGCCGATCCGCGCTTGTAGGGGCGGTCGATCGCTTCCGCTCCGCCCGCGGGCCCCGCTATCGCGCCGAATCCGCCGGCGATGACCGAGATGAAGCTGCGGTTCATTGCCCGGCACATGATGTAGCTCAGGATCGCGCCCGATGATCCGACCAGCGCGCCGGTGATGATCATCGCGCTGTTGTGAAGCGTGAAGCCCATCGCCGCCGCCGCCCAGCCCGAGTAGCTGTTGAGCATCGACACCACGACCGGCATGTCGGCGCCGCCGATCGGAATGATCAGCAGGAAGCCGATCGCGAACGACAGGCCGAGGATCGCCCAGAACAACGCCGGGGTCGACCAGTGGAACAGCGCGATCAGAACAAGGATCGCGACCAGCGCGGACAGGTTGATGACGTGACGACCGGGCAGCAGGATCGGCTTGCCCGACATGTTGCCGTTCAGCTTGAGGAAGGCGATGACCGAGCCCGAGAAGGTAATCGCGCCGATCGCGACGCTAAGCCCCATCTCAATCCGGCTGGTCTGGAGGATGTCGGCTCCCGCCGCGTCGAGGATGTGGAAACTGGCCGGGTTGAGGTAAGCCGCCACCCCGACCAGCACCGCCGCCATGCCGACCAGACTGTGGAACGCGGCGACAAGCTGCGGCATGGCGGTCATCTGGATCCGCCGCGCGGTGACGAGGCCGATCCCGCCGCCGATCGCGATCGCGATCAGGATTTCGCCAATGGACGCGATGCCGTGCGTGATCAGGGTCGTGACGACCGCGATCCCCATCCCGATCATGCCGAGGCGGTTGCCGCGCTGCGACGTCACCGGGCTCGACAGCCCGCGCAGCGCGAGGATGAAGCACGCCCCCGCGATCAGGTAAGCGAGCGCGATCCAGCTGTCGGAGATGCTGAAGAGCAGGTCGGTGCGGACCGCCGAAGCCATCCTAGCGCTCCTTCTTCTTGTACATCGCCAGCATCCGGGCGGTCACCGCAAACCCGCCGAAGATATTGACCGATGCCAGCGCGACCGCGCCGAGCCCGAGCCACTTGGCAACCGGGCTCCCTTCCGCCGCGCTCGCGACCAGCGCGCCGACGATGATCACCGAAGAGATGGCGTTGGTCACCGCCATCAGCGGCGTGTGCAGCGCAGGGGTCACCGACCACACGACATAATAGCCGACGAAGCAGGCCAGCACGAAAATCGACAGTATCGAGATGAAGTCCATGGTTTCTCCACGCGATGCGAGCCGCCTTGTGGCGCGCTGCCGCCTTGCTGTCGAGGCCGGATGCGCAGTGGAGTTTCGAGTGTTTGTTAACCGCGGAAATGGAGCAAGGTTTCCGAAATAATAACCTTTTCGTTGCTAGCAGCAGATCAGCGAGAAGGAAAACCGTGCGCGACGGCGATGCCATGACTGTCAAGGAACGCAAGAAACCGGCGGCGCCACGGCGCGTCCTGCTGTGGACGCTGCTCGCGGGGTTGGTGTTTGGGTTGATCGGCCTTGGGCTACCCCTCGACGTTGCGATGCGTGCCGGCCGAACGGTCGTCAACCAGCACCCCGCGAGTTCCAACATCGTCATTGTCAAGATCGACGACGAAAGTCTGCGCCGGATCGGTAACTGGCCATGGCCGCGTTCTGCCCAGGCCAAGCTCGTCGATGAACTGTCACGGCTCGGCGCTCGGCAGATAATCTACGACGTCATGTTCACGTTTCGCGGGGACCCGGCGGGCGATGCCGCTTTTGCCGATGCCTTGCGGCGATCGGGTCGCGTGACGCTTGGCGTAAAGGTCTCACCAACGGGTAAAACGCAGCTTCCACTTCCCGACTTCGCCGCTCATGCGAAGATCGCGGACGTGTTCCTGTCGTATGATTTCGATACGCGCGTTCACGAGATGAACTATTCATCGACCATCGGCGCCCAGGTCGTCCCTGCCCTCGCTACCAGCATAGCAGGCTGGAAGATATTTCCGTCCGGGCATTACCCGATCGACTATTCGGTCGATCCACGAACCTTTGCGACAGTATCGGCAGCAGACCTCATCAATCACAAGATCAGCGCTGCTCAGATTTCGGGCAAGGTCGCGTTGATCGGGACGACAACGGACAGCATCGGTGACCAGTTCATCCTGCCCCGCCACGGTCGCATGGGCGGCGTGTATATCCATGCTATTGCTGCCGAGAACCTCATGAAGGGGATACCGACCGATTTCGGGTGGATTCCCGCTTACCTCCTTGCGGCGCTCGCCAGCGCATTTGCGATGACGCGGCGCCACGCGGTCGGGCAAAATCTGGTGTTGCTTGCTTGTGCGATCGTCTTGTTCGCCATCCCGATACAGCTTGAACGGGATTTGTTGTTCTTCGACATCTCGCCAGGTTGGTTCGTTCTCGCGGTGATCGCCTGGCATCTCAACTGGAAGCGGTTGCGCCAGCGCAGCACGGTCAACGAAGTGAGCGGCCTGCCGAACCTCGTCGCCTTGCGCGCCGATGCGTCGGCACGCGATCGTCCGCTGGTCGTGGCACGGCTGCGCAACTACGCCGAGATCGTGTCCGCCCTGCCGACCGACGCCGAGCGTCACTTCGTCGAGCAGGTCACGTCGCGGCTTTGCGTCGGCGCGTCCACCCGGAAACTGTTCCATGGTGACGAAGGCGTGTTCGCCTGGTTCGCCGAGAATGACATTCCGCTCGGTCATCACCTCGAGGCGCTTCACGCGCTGTTTCGCAGCCCGATCAAGGTCCGCGGCAGCCAGTATGACGTGATGATCAGCTTTGGCGTCGACATCGGCAGCGGCCGGGCCGCCTCGAATCGGCTCGGCAGCGCGCTGGTCGCCGCCGATGAGGCCGAGGCCGAGGGACTCAAGTGGAAATATCACGATCCCGCACGGCTCGCCGACGCCTCCTGGAAACTGTCTCTGCTCAGCCAGCTCGACGACGCGATCGAAAAGGGCGAGGTCTGGGTCGCCTATCAACCCAAGCTCGAACTCGCGAGCGGACTGATCGTCGGTGTCGAGGCGCTCGCGCGCTGGACGCACCCGGACAAGGGACCGATCAGTCCTGCCGAATTCATCGGTGCCGCCGAACAGCATGACCGCATCGAGCGACTGACCGATTTCATCATGGACGAGGCGGTCTCTGCCGTGGCGCACGCCGCTCGTCAGGGCCGGCCGCTTGGCCTCGCGGTCAATCTTTCGGCGCGATTGCTCAACGACCAGCAGTTGCCCCGCCGGGTCAGTGATTGCCTTGCCCGTCACGGCTTTCCCGCCAACCAATTGACCTTGGAACTGACCGAAACAGCGGCCCTCGCCGGAAGCGGTCAGGACATCGAAATGCTCGGCCGGCTGCGCGATCTCGGGGTCAAGATTTCGATCGACGATTATGGTACCGGCCTGTCGACGCTCGACTATCTGAAGAAAGTTCCGGCCGCTGAAATCAAGATCGACCAGAGCTTTATCAAGTCGATGCGCGACCACCGCAGCGACCGGGTGATGGTCCAGTCGACAATCGCGCTGGCCCATTCGCTGGGCCGAATCGTGGTTGCCGAAGGTGTCGAGGATCGCGACACCCTCGACCAGCTGACCAGCATGGGTTGCGACATCGCGCAAGGGTTCATCATTGGACGCGCGACCAGTTTACGAAGCATTATCAAGAGGATGAATGTCGACAAAGGCCTTCGCGTGGCCTAAAGTCTTAAAGTATTGCTAACCATCTCTATTAAGGTTAATATCTCCTTCGGCAGTGATGTGAGTCGCTGCGTAAACAAGGGGATTTGCCATGAAGAAGCCCGCAACAAAATTTTCCTTCTGGGGTTGGCTGATGGGTGTCGGCGGTGGCGCCGGCGGGTCGGGCGGCTAAACGCTTCCGACTTTCCTGGCTGACGTCAAGGAAAGCCGTCCTCGTGCCGAGGCGGCTTTTTTTGTTTCTGTCTCCCGTCAGTTAGAGCGAGCTAACTTCGCCATTGCGGAGCAGAATTAGTGTTAATGCCGTCAGGCGTTAACGAGCAACCGTTCATTGACGACCTTGCCATCCTTCGTCAGTCGGATCGCCTTGACGATCTCGTCCTCGTCGGGAAGCACCGGCCGCCCGGCATCCTTGTCCCAGAAGGCGGCGAGGAAATTATAGAGGTTGCGCGCGAACAGCGCCGATGAATCCGCCGCCAACCCCTGCGCAAGGTTGCGCGCGCCGATGATCGTCACGCCGTGGCGCTCGACCGTCTCGCCAGGCACGCAACCCTCGACATTGCCCCCGGCATCCGCCGCGAGGTCGACGATCACGCTGCCCCGGCGCATCGTCGCGACCTGTGCGTCGCTCACCAGCCGCGGCGCGGGTCGCCCCGGGATGAGCGCGGTGGTGATGACGATATCCTGCTTGGCGATGTGCGCCGAAACCAGCTCCGCCTGCGCCGCCTTATATTCGTCCGAGGTCTCGCCCGCGTAGCCGCCCGTTCCCTCGCCCTCGATCCCCGCGACATTGTCGACGAAAATCGGCTTCGCGCCGAGCGACTGGATCTGCTCCCTGGTTGCCGAACGCACATCGGTCGCGCTGACCTGTGCGCCAAGCCGCCGCCCGG
Organism: Sphingomonas sp.; assembly: GCF_025362505.1. Lineage (GTDB taxonomy): Bacteria > Pseudomonadota > Alphaproteobacteria > Sphingomonadales > Sphingomonadaceae > Sphingomicrobium. Next base: position 22,673 of record NZ_JANYGG010000108.1, read on the forward strand.
TCGCGATCGCCTGCAATCCGGCCACCCCGACCCCCATCACGAACAGCCTTGTCGGGCTGATCGTCCCGGCTGCGGTCATCATCATCGGGAATGCGCGGCCATAACTCGCCGCCGCATCAACCACCGCCTTGTAGCCGGCCAGATTGGACTGTGACGACAAGATGTCCATCGACTGGGCACGGGTAATGCGCGGCATCCACTCCATCGCCAGCGCTTCGAGCCCGGCGGCGGCATAAACCTTGACCGCCTCACCGCGCCGCACCGGGTCGAGCGCGCCGATCAGCAACGCCCCCGGCTTGGTCTGCCCAAGACCATCAGGCCCCGAAATGCATAGGATGATGTCGGCGTCGGCGACCAGTGCCGCGCGATCCTCGATCGCTGCACCCGCTTCGGCGAACGCCTCATCGCCCAGGCTCGCTCCCTCGCCCGCGCCCTTCTCGACCGCGACCGATGCGCCGAGCCCGATGAATTTCTTCACCGTCTCGGGAATCGCGGCGACGCGGCTTTCGCCAGCGGCTTCCCGAAGGATCGCAATCTTCAACGGATCAGCGCGCGATGATCAGGACGACGATCGCCGTGATGATCGCGACCGCCACCATCGACCACTTCAATACCTTGAGAAAGCCGTGATAATTGCGCTCATGGACCTCGACGTCGTCCGTCACGGCGTCCTGCTGCTGAATGCTGTCGGCGGCCATATGCCCTCCTTCGTGAAACTCGGTTCGGTTGTGTCCATAACAAGCTGCCCGCGCCATCCCAAGCCTTTTAAGCGGACCTTTACCTGTCGCTGCTAACGTCCGCAGATCGGAGAATCCATGCGCGACGAAACCTTCCGTTCCCTGCTACTGGTCGACGCCGACGCTGGCGAGCGTCGGCTTGTCGCGGCGATCGCCGCGCGCGCTGGCTGGAGCGTGGTCGGTGCGGCGGACAGCGAGACCGCCGTCGGCCTCCTCCAGGGTCCGCACGGCCGCGAAGTCCAGGCCGCGCTGCTGTCCACCTGGGACGGCGAGAACGGCCCTGCCCTGATCGCCGCGCTGCGCCGCTGCCGCGAAGCATTGCCGGTGCTGGTGCTGGCCGAAAATTCCAGCCGCGCGCTGGCGATCGAAGCAATGCGCGCCGGCGCGTCCGACTACCTCGTCAAGCCGGTTGCGCCCGAGCGCCTGCTCGAAGCGCTCACCGTCAACGCCGACCGTCGCCGCGCCGCGGGTGAAATGGCGCCACTGTCCGAAAAGCTCGGCGACGCGCTCGCGCTCGAAGAACTGGTCGGCGCCGCCCCCGATTTCCGCGCCGCGCTCGCCGTCGCCGCCAAGGCTGCGCGCAACCGCCTGCCGATCCTCGTCATCGGCGAGGCCGGCGCGGGCAAGGAAACTTTCGCCCGCGCGATCCACGCAGCCTCGCTGCGCGCGCGCTCACCCCTCATCATCCTCGACTGCAAGGCGGTCCCCGCGAACATCGTCGACAGCGAATTATTCGGCCACGTTCCCGGCGCCTTCCCCGGCGCCTTCGCCGAGAAGGTCGGGCGGATGGTCGAGGCCGACGGCGGCACGCTGCTGCTTGACGAGATCGGCGAACTTCCCGAAGCGACGCAAGCCGCGCTCGACCGCGTGCTGGCGACCGGCGAGGTCCGCCCGGTCGGCTGCAACGGCTCGACCTCGGTCGATGTGCGGGTCATCGCCACCTCGACCCGCCCGGTGCTCGACCGCCTCCATCCCGGTCTCGCCGCGCGGATCGGCGCGACCACTGTCACCATCCCGCCCTTGCGAGAGCGCAGCGGCGACATCCCCGCGCTCGCCCGTCATCTGCTCGTCCGCCACGCCCGCCAGCCCGGAATGCGCACCCTGTCGATCGGCAACGACGCGCTGGCGGTGCTGATGCGCTACGGCTGGCCGGGCAATGTCCGCCAGCTCGCCGGAGTCCTGTTTCGCGCCGCGCTGACCGAGGAATCGGCGCTCACCGCCGAGCATTTCCCGCATATCGCGGTCCAGTCGCGCTTCACCGGACGCCGCAGCGACTTCGCGCCCCAGCTGAGCGAATCAACCCAGGACGCCGCGCTCGCCGCCGCCGCGCCCGTCACCCTTTTCCGCCCCGACGGCCATATCCGCAGCATGGAAGAGATTGAGGCCGACCTGATCCGCCTCGCCATCGGCCATTATCGCGGGCGCATGACCGAAGTCGCGCGTCGGCTGGGGATCGGGCGGTCGACGCTCTATCGCAAGCTCGGCGAGCTCGGGATCGATACGGCGGCCTGACCTCCTGGCCGGAAAGTCAGTCTAAAGTCAGCCCCTGAGCGCTCGTTCAAACGTTGCACGGTCCCGCGAATGTTCCCAATGTTCGCGGTGACGTCCTGTTTTTTGCAATTCTCTCTGAACGCGATCGGCGGCACCGGACCGCGCCGCCGCCATGCCATAATCAACGCGCTGTAGGACAGGAAAATCGAACGTCGGCTTTTGGTGGAAAGCGGACGCTCACTAATCCTGTGTCAGTTTCGATTGTAGCGGACCGGAAGTCCGTGCTTCTTGGACCACGCGACAATGCATTTGATGGGCTTCTGAGCGCGAGCAGTGTTCCGACTGACTATTAAGCCGCTGTAATCCTTCGCAATCCAGATGCCGTCACCGGCGGGACCGGGACCATCCACATTAAAGGTCACTCCACAGCGTTTGTATTCCGTCTGAAAGTCCTTCCACCACCAAACCTGCGGAGGCCATGACGCTGCAAGGGCTATGAGGAGCAAGAGCATCCCTGCACTATCGCGACCCACGCCAATGTCCGCAACGGGTAGAAAACGGACGCTACCACCATGTTCGACTTCGCCAGAAGATCAGCACGAAGGTCATTACTCCAATAACAAGGGCCCAATAGGCTGCACCGAAATACGCACCCATACCGGACTGTCCGTCACCAGAAGCGTCATGGAGGGCTTCTAACCAAAGTATATGGAAGATGAGTTGGTAGGCCGCGACAAATGCGATCCCGCTCGCAAGCAGCGAAATCCCCAGTCGCCTGATCAATGTTTGCATCCGTTGAGTATTGCGCATTAGTGGGGTTTCCGCAACTCGCTTGTAGCGGTCCGCTTTCGGGTCGAAAGCGGTCATCTCGGCGAACGCCCTGCCCTTTATCGCCGAGGCGTTAGCGCCTGGTCGCGGAGGCCGCGCCACACCTTGAGCGCCTGGACGGTTTCGGGGACGTCGTGGACGCGTAGTAACTGCGCACCCTGGTCTGCGGCCTTGAGCGCGAAGGCGAGGCTTCCGGCGAGGCGCTGGTCGGCGGGGGCTTCGTTCGACAGCGCGCCGATGGTGCGCTTGCGGCTTGCGCCAAGGACCAGCGGGCATCCAAGGCCGTGGAACAGCGCGAGGCCGTTCATCAGCTCGAGGTTGTGCGCTACCGACTTGCCAAAGCCGAACCCCGGGTCGATCAAGATCTTGTCGCGAGCGATCCCCGCCACCTCGGCCACCGCGAACCGCTCCTCGAGCCACAGATAAACCTCGACCAGCACATCGTCGTAGCGTGGGTCGTCCTGCATCGACGCGGGGTCGCCCTGATGGTGCATCAGCACGACCGGCACGCCAGCAGCCGCGATCACGCCGGCCATTCGCTCATCGTAGGTCAATCCTGACACGTCGTTGACCAGCCGCGCGCCCGCCGCCAGCGCCGCCTCGACCACCGCCGCCTTGCGCGTATCGATCGACACCGCCGCGCCGCCCGCCGCGAGCTGGCGTATAACCGGCACGACTCGCTCGATCTCGTCGCCTTCCCAGACGACCTTGGCCCCTGGTCGCGTGCTTTCGCCGCCGACATCGAGGATCGCCGCTCCCTGCCCCGCCATCGTCGCGCCGGCCTCGGCGGCTTCGGCGCTGTCGTTGGCGTGGCCGTCGCCCGAAAAGCTGTCGGGGGTCGCATTGACGATCCCCATTACCTGCGGCTGGTCGAGGCGGATCGTCCGCTCGCCCATCTGGAGCGGAGTGCGCGGGGCCGCAAGCTGAGCCCAGTCCGCCGCCATTGCCTCGTCGAACCGCGCCTCGATCCCCTCGACCGGCACAAGTTCGCTCGCCACCCGCCGTCGGCCCTCGATCGTCAGCAGCTCGACGCTCGCGAACCAGTTCAGCCCGCCCGCCAGCCGCGCGACCTTGCCGTCGTGACCGAACGGCGAATCGACGAAGCCGGTCGGGCGAAGCAGGATACGGACGGACATTCCTTATCCGCCCGTCGTTGCGAGCGCAGCGAAGCAATCCAGCTTCACGCCGCTGGGTTGCTTCGTTGCTACGCGCCTCGCAATGACGAAATTCATGGTGGGCTAGCCGAGCTTCGCCATCGCGCCGGCGGTATCGACCATGCGGTTCGAGAAACCCCACTCGTTGTCGTACCAGCTGACGACCCGCACCAGCTTGCCCTCGAGCACCGCGGTCTCGAGGCTGTCGACGGTCGAGCTGGCCGGATTGTGATTGAGGTCAATCGAGACCAGCGGCTCGTCGGTGTAGGCGAGGATGCCCTTGAGCGGCCCCGTATCCGCCGCCGCCTTGAGCACCCGGTTGACCTCCTCGAATGTCGTATCGCGCTTGGGCGTGAAGGTCAGGTCGATCAGGCTGACGTTTGGCGTCGGCACGCGGATCGCCGATCCGTCGAGCTTGCCCTTGAGCTCGGGCAGCACCTCGCCCACCGCGCGCGCCGCACCGGTCGTCGTCGGGATGATGTTCATCGCCGCCGCCCGCGCGCGGCGCATGTCGGGATGGATCTGGTCGAGGATCTTCTGGTCGTTGGTATAGCTGTGGATCGTCGTCATCAGCCCGCGCTCGATCCCGATCGCATCGTTGAGCACCTTGGCAACCGGCGCCAGGCAGTTGGTCGTGCACGACGCGTTCGACACGATCCTGTGCTCGGCCGTCAGCTTGTCATGATTGACCCCGAACACGACGGTCAGGTCGGCACCCTTCGCCGGGGCCGAGATCAAGACCCGCTTGGCGCCCGCATCGAGGTGCTTCTGCCCGCCTTCCTTGTCGGTGAAGAAGCCGGTGCATTCCAACGCGATGTCGATTCCGTTGGCGGCGTGGGGCAGCTTGGCCGGGTCGCGCTCGGCGGTGACGTGGATCCGCTTGCCGTTGACGATGATGTCGTTGCCGTCGGCCTCGACCGTTCCCGGGAACGGCCCGTGGACGCTGTCGCGCTTGAACAGCATCGCGTTCGATTTGGCGTCGGCGAGGTCGTTGATCGCGACCAGTTCGAGGTCATGGTCGTCGCGCTCGAGGATGGCGCGGGCGACGAGCCGGCCGATGCGCCCGAATCCGTTGATGGCAACCTTGGTCATAGCATGTCCCTTTGTTGGAGCAGCGCGGTAACGCGCTCGATGATCTTGGGGGCGGTCAGGCCGAATTCCTTGTACAGATCGGGCGCCGGCGCCGACGCGCCGAAGTGGTCGATGCCGATGCGCAGGCCGTGCAGCCCGGTATAGCGTTCCCAGCCGATCGTCGTCCCGGCCTCGATCGACACGCGCAGTATCTCGCGGTTCGACACGTCGGGCAGGATGTCCTCGCGATACGCTTCGTCCTGCAGGTCGAAGCGGTCGGTCGACGGCATCGACACGAGATCGGCGCCGATCCCCCGCGCCTCGAGCGCATCGGCGACATCGCGCGCGATTTCAACTTCGGACCCGGTGGCGAGCAGGATCACCTTGCGTGGCCCCGTGGCCGAGCGAAGCCGGTACGCACCCTTGGCCGACAGATTCTCCGCCTCCGCCACGGTCCGCATCGGCGCCAGATTCTGGCGCGACAGCGCGAGCAGCGATGGCCCGTCGTCGGCCAGCGCCGCCGCCCAGCATTCCGCCGCCTCGACCGCGTCGCACGGCCGGTACACCGCCAGCCCGGGCATAACCCGAAGGCTCTGGAGATGCTCGATCGGCTGGTGAGTCGGCCCATCCTCGCCGAGCCCGATCGAATCATGCGTCATCACGTAAATGACCCTGGCGCGCTGTAGCGCCGACAGCCGGATCGCCGGGCGGCAATAGTCCGAGAAAACCAGGAAAGTGCCGCCATAGGGCACCACCCCGCCGTGCAGCGCCATGCCGTTCATCGCCGCCGCCATGCCGAATTCGCGGATGCCGTAATAGACATATCGCCCGCCGTAATTCTTCGCGTCGAGCGGCTGTTGCGCCTTGGTCTTGGTGTTGTTCGACCCGGTCAGATCGGCCGACCCGCCGATTGTCGCGGGGATGGCGACATTGATCGCCTCGAGCGCCATCTCCGACGCCTTGCGCGTCGCGACGGTCGGCGGTTTCTCGAGCAACTGGTCGAGGTAGGGCTTCAACCACGCATCGTCGCACTTGCCCGCCAGCCGAGCCTCAAACTCGTCCTTCTTGCTGCTCGCCGCGAGTCGCTTCGACCAGGCCGAATGTTCGTCCGCGCACCGGCTGCCCGCCGTGCGCCACGCCGACAGCACGTCGTCGGGGATGGTGAAGTCGGTCGCTACCAGCCCGAGCTCCTTGCGCGCCGCCTCGACTTCGGTCTTGCCGAGCGCGGACCCGTGGGTCGCGGAGGTGCCCTGCTTGTTCGGCGCGCCATAGCCGATGATCGTCTTGCAGCGGATCAGCGACGGCCGCTCGTCGGCGATGGCCTTCTCGATTGCCTGGGAAACCTTGCCCGCGTCGAGCCCGTCGCATTCCAGCGTGTGCCAGCCGCACGCCGCATGACGCGCCATGACGTCCTCGTTGCGGCTGAGGTCGGTCGATCCGTCGATCGTGATCCGGTTGTCGTCCCACAGCACGATCAGCCGGCCGAGCTTGAGATGCCCGGCGAGGCCGACCGCCTCATGGTTGATGCCCTCCATCAGGCAGCCGTCGCCGGCGATGACATAGGTCCGGTGGTCGACCAGCTCGTCGCCATAGATCGCGTTCAGGTGGCGCTCGGCGATCGCCATGCCGACCCCCATCGCCAGCCCCTGCCCGAGCGGCCCGGTGGTCGCCTCGACCCCCGTCAACTCGAAATTCTCCGGATGCCCGGCGCACGGGCTGTGCAGCTTCCGGAAATTGCGGATATCGTCCATCGTCGGCCGGGCATAGCCGGTGAGGTGGAGTGCGGCGTAGATCAGCATCGACCCATGCCCCGCCGACAGGATGAACCGGTCGCGGTCGGGCCAGTGGGGATCGGCCGGATCATATTTGAGGTGCCGAGTGAACAGCGCGGTCGCAGCATCGGCCATGCCCATCGGCATGCCGGGATGCCCCGAGTTGGCCGCCTCGACCGCATCCATGGCGAGTGCCCGGATCGCATTGGCGAGTCGGCGTTGGGTCGGCTGCATGGGCACCTCGTTAAGCGGCCGCTGCCCACGCCGGGTGGCCGATGAGTCGGTGCCTATTGTCGCTCGGCCGTGGAGCGTCAACCTTCGCTCCCGCTTGCCGGTCGGATTTAACCCGCGTAGGCTTTCAATCCATGGATCAAACGACCCTCGCCGATGCCCTCAGCCGTGCCGAACGGGCGCTCGACCGGATCGAGCGCACCTCTGCCACGCTGCGCACCGGACAGGATCGCGACCAGCAGCTGCGCGCCAAGGTCCGCGGCGTGGTCGAGGAACTCGACGCGATGATCCGCGCCGCGGGAGCGCGCTAGGTGGCCGAGGTTGATCTCGACATCGCCGGCCGCTCCTACCGCGTCGCCTGCCGCACCGGTGAGGAGGAGACGCTGCGCCACGCCGCGCAGCTGGTCGACGGCAAGAGCCGCGAGGCGCTTGCCGGGCTCGGTGTCCTGTCCGAATCGCGCCAATTGCTGTTCGCCTCGTTGCTGCTGGCCGACCAGATCATCGATAATCGCGCCGAAGAGCCGGGCGCCGCTCCCGACCCCGCGCTGACGGGACGCGTCGTGAGACTCGCCGAGCGGCTCGAGCAACTTGCGGATTCCCTTGAGAAAGACGCTCCGAAGGAGTAGATAGGGTCCGACGGGTACTGCTTCGTACGAGCTTCGGACATCCCTGAGGCGATTCAATATCCTAGGGGGCTGGCCCTGGCCGGATCCTGGTCCGGTCTATCTGGTCCCCACCTGACGTTTGTGGCGTCAGAGGATTTCCTGCAAACGGCATTTGTGGTCCCGTCACTTACCCCATCCGCCGCCGCCAAGGCCGATCTCCGCAAGGAATTGCGCGCGCGGCGCAATGCCTTCGTCGCAGGCTTGACGCTGGATCAGCGGACCGAACTGCAAACCAAACTCACCGACATCATCTGGCCTTGGGCCAAACACGCGAGTGTCATCGCCGGCTATGCCGCGCGCGGTAGCGAGATCGATCCGCAAATGCTGCTGTGGCACGCCGGGAACGCCTTGATCACGACCGCCTGCCCGGCCTTCGCCAGCGCGACCTCGCCGATGGTCTTCCGCTCCGGCACTTGCGCCGAGGATTGCCCGGTCGGCGGGGTTCAGCCGCCGCATCAGGCGAAAGAGGTTAAGCCCGACCTCATCCTCGTCCCGCTGCTCGCCGCCGACCGCCACGGCAACCGCATCGGTCAGGGCGGTGGCCATTACGACCGCGCCCTCCCCGCACTTCGCGACCAAGGCGCCAAAATCATCGGGATCGGCTGGGCGATGCAGCTATTGGACGAACCGCTCGTTCCCGATTCGTGGGACGTGCGGCTCGACGCCTTTGCCTCACCCGATGGACTGTTGGAGTTTTCATGACCCGAAGCGGCCGCACCCTGATTGGGCTGTTCACCATCCTCGCACTGATCGGGTTGCTCGCACTGATCGTCGTCGCCTTCGCCAATCGCATCGCGCCTTGGCCGATCTGGGGGCAGAGCCTGTTCTACCTCATCGCCGGCCTGGCCTGGCTGCTGCCGATGAAGCCTCTCCTTGTGTGGATGAACAAAGAGTAAAATCAATAACTTGCGCCATAACTTGAACGCGGCGTGTTACATACCTATATCAGCCGCTTCATGGTTTCGCTGACATACAAGGAGCCGCTCAGGCTGGCCCGTGCCTATCCGCGCGAGGCCGCGCTTGCCCTCGGCGCGCTGGCGTTCAGCGCCGCCGCGATGGCCAGCGTTCTTAGCACAGCTACTCACAGCACCCCGCTGACACCACCGAACGCCGCCCAAGGCGCCCCGCCACCGGCGGTACCCGACATGACGGTTCAAGCGGTCGCCCCCGAGCAGGCGGTCGAGATCAACCGCGACATCCCGGTCAGCGCCGCCGCCGGCCCCGCCGCCGCGCCCTTCTCGATCGGGCGCGCCAGCCTTGCCGCGCATAATGCCGCGCTGACCTGCCTGTCACAGGCGGTCTATTACGAAGCCGGCAACGAAAGCGATGCGGGCCAGCGCGGGGTCGCACAGGTCGTACTCAACCGCGTGCGCCACCCGGCCTTCCCGGCGAGCGTCTGCGGCGTCGTCTATCAAGGCGCGACCCGGCCGACCGGCTGCCAGTTCACCTTTACCTGCGACGGCTCGCTCGATCGCCGCCCCGACCAAGCCGGCTGGGACCGCGCCCGCCGCGTCGCCGCCGCCGCGCTGGGCGGCGCGGTCGTCGGCGAAGTCGGCAACGCCACCCATTATCACGCCAACTATGTCCTCCCGACCTGGGCGGGCACGCTAGCCAAGACCGACGTGATCGGCGCACACCTGTTCTATCGCTGGAACGGCGGATGGGGCCAGCCGGGCGCGTTCGTCCAGCGATACAGTGGCCGCGAAGCCAGCGCCGACATGCTGCGCAGCGCTGCCCTGTCGGCCCACGCCGCCTACGTCGCCGCCGGCACACCGACCGCCAGCCACGCCTCGCCAGCCGTCGCGACGGTCCAGGCGGGCGGGCTTCCGGTCACGCAGCAGGCCAACGGCCGCGTCAGCCTCCACTTCACCCCGCAGGCCCGCGCCGCGGTCGAGGCGGCGCTGAGCAAGCCACGCCCCACATCCGCCAGTTCACCGATTAACAGCGTGCTCGATGCGGGCGCACCAGCCACCGATCAAAAGCCGTTCGGCCAGCCTTCGCTCGGCCAGACTTCGCTCGGCTCGTGACGATCCGCCGCTAAACCGCTAACGCCGCCTGCATGAGTGGTTTCTCACCAGCCGAGCGGACCGCGGTCGACGATCATTATCGCCAGCTCGTCAAAGGCCTGCACGATCTTGGCGTCGACTGGGCAAGACGATTGCGCGAGATCCTCCAGCGCGCCGAATTTCCGCCCAACGACCCGACCCTGGCGCGCGTCCTCGTCGCCTCCGAATTATTGCGCGGAATTGCCGCCGACGGCCGCAGCCCGCTGACCATTCGCGGCTACGCGCTGCCCGCCTCGCTCAGCGGCGCACTCACAGACGCCGAACGGCTCGGCCGCGACCTCGGCCCGCACGTCCACGCAGCGAGGCGCGGGCTGTTGTCGTTCCTGAGCAAACCACCGCAACGCCTGTCGCAGGAAGCGCGCGAGGCGCTGATGCGGTGCCGCATGATCGGCGTGCAGTTCGAGCGCCGCGCCGCCCAGCCCGGCCGATCGGTCAAGACGCGCTAGAGCGCGGTTGCGCCGTTCAGTCTGCCCGGCTGCGGCGCGGGCAAGGCATTATTGCCGAAGTCGGCCGAAACCGGCGACAGCGCAACCACCCCCCGTCCCGGCTGGAGCGCATGCAGGGTGCTTGCGCGGACGCGGTCGAGCCGTTCCTCGATCATGTCGAAATCGCCCGCCAGCAGCCGTCCCGCGGCAAGCTGGCGGGCGGTCAGCGACGCCGCGCCGAACCCGCCGCGGTCGGCCACGACCGCTCCGGCGACGAACAGCACCGCATCGTCGATCGCGACGCAGCGGTCGAAACCGGCGAGCGAAGGCTGGCCGGCGAACCGCTGGTAACAGAGCGAACTCGCATCGCGGGCCGCGCCGATGCCGCCCCGCGCGAACGCGGCCCGGGTTTCTGTCAGCGCCGCCCGGATCGCCGTCTGGCTCACCGGAGTTCCGCTGAAACGGCCATTGCCCGCGTCGCTGCTCGCGGCCGCCGCCTCGTCCTCGCGCACGCCTCCGGTTTGCGCGGCGGGCTGGAAATAGCGCCACTGCAGCGTCCACGCGAGATCGGCGAGCGCTTCGCGGTTGGTCCAGCCGAAAAATCCCAGCAGCGCGGCGATGAGTAGCCACCACGGCCAGCGCGACCGGCGGCGGATGCGGCGGGTGGCCGCGCGCCGGCGAAGTTCGATGCGCCGCTCGTACATCGCGGTCGCAAGGTCCGGGCCGGCCATTATTGGCGCCGCCGCCGTCACACCGGGCCGGGTGATCTCCGCATAGGCGCGGTTGATCGCCGCCGCGCGTTCGGCATCTCCGCCGAGGTCGGGATGGTGACGCTTCATCAGCGCGCGATAGGCGCGGTCGACGGCGGCGCGGTCGGCACCGGGCGATAATCCCAAGACGGCGAAAGAGGCAGGACTGGCGGACATCGACAGCGCCTGTGCTACGGTCCGATCGCGTCCGTCGCAATGGATTGGTGTGACGATGGGTTGATCGCGCGGCGATGTTGCCCGGTCGTTCGGCAAACCGTAGAGGGCGGCGATGCTCAACGATCGCTCCTCGACGCTCGCCCTGCTCGCCACGCGCCGCTCGGGCAAGCCGCGCGAAATGGTCGCGCCGGGGCCGAGCGAGGCCGAACTCGACCAGATCCTCGCCATCGCCGCGCGCACGCCCGATCACGGCAAGCTATTCCCGTGGCGGTTCGTGATCGTCGGTGAAGACCAGCGCGCGGCGCTAGGCGAGATGCTGGTTCGCGCGCTCGAAGTCGAGGATCCCGACGGACGGATGGCCAAGCGCGACCAGGCGATCGAATTCGCGCACCAGGCGCCGAGCCTCGTCGTGCTCGTCTCCGCCCCGATTGCCGACCACAAGATCCCGCCGTGGGAACAGGAATTGTCGGCCGGCGCGGCGGCGATGAACCTGCTCACCGCGACGACCGCGCTCGGCTATGTCGGCGGCTGGATCACCGGTTGGCCGACCTATTCGGAATTCGTTCGCCACAATCTGTGCGCGCCGGGCGAGCGGATCGCGGGCTTCCTGTTCCTGGGCTCGCCCGGCCGCCCGCTCGAGGAACGCCCGCGCCCCGAGATGAGCCAGCTTGTCCGCCACTGGGTCGGCCCAACCAACTGACTTGCTTGCGTTTCGTGCGCCGTGCTGTATTATGACAGCATGACGCTCCACTCCAGTTCCGACAAGCCGGTCTACGTCCGCCTGCGCGAGGTGATTGCCGACGCGATCCTCGCCGGACGGTTCAGCGACGGCGACCCGCTGCCCTCGGTCCGCGCACTCGCCGCCGAACAGGGCGCCAACCCGCTGACCGTCGCCAAGGCCTACCAGGGTTTCCAGGACGAGGGCCTCGTGCTGGTCAAACGCGGTATCGGCATGTTCGTCGCCAGCGGCGCCTGCGCGCGCTTGCGCAACAGTGAGCGAAACCAGTTCATCACCACCGAATGGCCCGCGATCCGCGACCGCATGAAGCGGCTTGGCATCGAGCCGGCCGATCTGGTCGAGGGCGAAAAAGCCTAACCCAGCGCCTCCGCCGGGAGCGCGTAAAGCGCCGCTGCGCCACCCGCCGCCGCCGCCGCCAGGCCCGTCGCCTCGGGCACGATCGCCGCGATGAAATAATCCGCCGCGGCCCGCGTGCGTTGCTCGAACCCATCCGCGCCCGGGGTTGCTCGCGCCAGGCGCTCCATCAGCCAGCCCGCGGCCAGCACCGCGCACATCGTCAGGAACGGGTAGCTGCCGGCGAGCCGATCCTCCGCGCCCGACTGGCGCAGCGTCGCGGCCACCGCTTCGACCGCGTCGGCCAGCGCGACCAGCCGCGGATCGGCGATCTCGGCGCGAATGTCGGCGATCAGCAGGTCGAATGCCGCGCCGTCGTCGAGCCCGAGCTTGCGCCCGACGAGGTCCGCCGCCTGGATGCCGTTCGTGCCCTCGTAAATCGGCGCGATGCGCGCGTCGCGCAAATGCTGGGCAGCGCCGGTTTCCTCGATATAGCCCATCCCGCCGTGGACCTGCACGCCAAGGCTGGCGACCTCGCAGCCGATATCGGTGCCCCACGCCTTGGCCAGCGGGATCAGCACTTCGGCGCGATGACCCGCCGCCGCGTCCCCCGCCGCCCTGCGGTCGAGCTGGCCGAACGCATAATAGGTCAGCGCCCGCGCGCCGTTGGTCAGCGCACGCATCCTCAGCAGCATCCGCCGCACGTCGGGATGATCGGCGATCGCGCGCCCAAGCTGGCGCCGATCGAGCGCATAGGCCACCGCCCGCTGGGTCGCCCGCTCGGCGATCCCGACCCCCTGCAGCGCGACGTTGAGCCGGGCATTGTTCATCATCGTGAACATCGCTTTCATGCCGGCCAGTTCGTCGCCGATCAGCCAGCCGATCGCCCCGCCCGCATCGCCATAGCTCATCACGCAGGTCGGCGAGGCGTGGATGCCGAGCTTGTGCTCGATGGAAGCGCAGTGGACGTCGTTGCGGCTGCCGTCGGGCATGATTTTGGGCACCAGGAACAGCGAGATGCCCTTGGTCCCCTCGGGCGCGCCGGGCGTGCGGGCGAGGACCAGGTGGACGATGTTCGGGGCCAGGTCATGCTCGCCATAGGTGATGTAGATTTTCGACCCCGTGATCTTCCACGATCCGTCGCCGACCGGCTCGGCGCGGGTCTTGAGCGCGCCGACGTCGCTTCCCGCCTGCGGCTCGGTCAGGTTCATCGTCGCGGGCAGCTCGCCGCTGACGATACGCGGCAGGTAATCGCGCTTCTGTTCGTCCGAGCCATGCGCCTCGAGCGCCTCGATCGCCCCGAGGCTGAGCATCGGGCACAGCGCAAAGCCGACATTGGCGGCGTTGAGGTCCTCCATCAGCGCCGCCGACAGCGCCAGCGGAAGCCCCTGCCCGCCCGCTTCGACCGGCGCGGCGAGGGTCATCCAGCCGCCCTCGACGAACGCGGCATAGGCCGCGCGAAAGCCCGGCGGCATGGTCACAACCGTGTCGCTCCAGCGCGCGCCGACGGTGTCGCCGATCCGGTCAAGCGGGGCGAATTCGCCTTCCGCGAACCGCGCCGCACCGTCGAGCACCGCGTCGATCGTGTCGGGGGTCGCGTCGGCGAACCGCTCCCCCGCCGCGAGCTCGCCGATCCGCACCAACTGGTCGAGAACAAGGCGCTGGTCGCGCACCGGGCAGGCAAAGCTCATGCGGGTTTTCCTTGGCTTGAAACTGTCCGCACTATAGCCGCCGTCCGATGGCCTCGCCAGTGACCCGCACCCTGCGCTTTAGCCCCGCCGCGATCGCCGAAGCCGCGCGCCTGATCGCGGCGGGCGAGCCGGTCGCGATGCCGACCGAGACGGTCTACGGCCTCGCCGCCGACGCGACCAACGGCGAGGCGGTTGCGCTGATCTATGCCGCGAAGGGCAGGCCGAGTTTCAATCCGCTGATCGTGCATGTCGCGGACCTGGCGGCGGCGGAAGGGATCGGGGTGTTCGACGAGACCGCGCGGGCGCTGGCCGAGGCGCATTGGCCGGGGCCGCTGACGCTGGTCGTGCCGTTGCGGGAAGATGCCGGGATCGCGCCGCTGGTCACCGCCGGCCTTGCGACCATCGCGCTGCGCGTTCCCGCCCACCCGGCGATGCAGGCGCTGCTCGCGGCGACGGGAAAGCCGCTCGCCGCCCCCTCGGCCAATGCCAGCGGCAAGATCAGCGCGACCCGCGCGGACCATGTGCGGGCGAGCCTCGGGGGTCGCATCGCGCTGATCATCGACGGCGGACCTTGTTCGCAGGGGATCGAGAGCACCATCGTCGCCGCGACCGGGGGAGCGCCACGGTTGCTCCGGCGAGGGCCGATCGAGATCGACGCGGCGGAGGAAACGCGCGGGATCGAAGCGCCGGGCCAGCTGGCGAGCCACTATGCGCCGTCGAAGCCGCTGCGCCTCGACGCCACGACCGCCGAACCCGACGAGTATCTGATCGGCTTCGGCCCCGTCACCGGAACCACGTCGCTGAGCCCGTCGGGCGACCCGATCGAAGCCGCCGCGCAATTGTTCGACCTGCTTCACCAAGCCGACGCCGCGCCCGAGCCGCGCATCGCGGTCGCGCCAGTAGCGGGTGACGGCCTGGCCGCCGCGATCCGCGACCGGCTCAGCAGAGCAGCTGCCCCACGCTGACGTCGTCCCGGCGCAAGCCGGGATCCCGGTCGCAAAAAGCGCACGGCAACCGAGAGACCTTTCGCCCTCCAGCCTCCCGGGATCCCGGCTTTCGCCGGGACGACGCTATACTTGTTCGCTCTTCAGCCTCGCCTGGCTCTTGCGCAATTTCGCCAGCTTGGGCGGGATCGTCGCGAGGCAGTAGGGATTGCGCTGGCCCTCGCCGTCCCAGTAATTCTGGTGATAGTCCTCGGCCGGATACCAGGTCGCGGCGGGCTCGATCGTGGTCACCACCCGGCCGTCATGACCCTCGTTGGCGCGTGCGATTCCGGCCCGTGCCTCGCCGTCCTGCTCGGGCGACTGGGGGAAGATCGCCGAGCGATACTGGGTGCCGACGTCGCCGCCCTGGCGATTGAGCTGGGTCGGGTCATGCGTCGCGAAATAGATGTCGAGCAGGTCGCCAAAGGACAGCTCGGCGGGGTCGAACACGATCTTGACCGCCTCGGCGTGGCCGGTATCCCCGCCGCACACCGCCTTGTAGGTCGGCTCGGCGGTCTGCCCGCCG
Source organism: Sphingomonas sp. (assembly GCF_025362505.1). Taxonomy (GTDB): domain Bacteria; phylum Pseudomonadota; class Alphaproteobacteria; order Sphingomonadales; family Sphingomonadaceae; genus Sphingomicrobium. The sequence goes on from NZ_JANYGG010000108.1 coordinate 38,311, forward strand.
GTGTAGCCGCTTTCGACCGACTTGACCCCGAACAGGTCGAGGAAAATCGCCTCGGTGCACCAGAAACAGCCACCGGCCAGGATCGCGGTTTCGTCGGCCATCATTTTGTCCTTTCAGTCTGTTGGACAGGATGTAGGAAGCACAATCAGGTGCGCAAGGCGAACGGCGTGAGGGCGGTCGCCGTATCGTACACATCGAGCCCCTCCTTGCGCTTGAGCCAGCCGACGACGAGATAGGTCACCGGGGTCAGCAATGCTTCCCAGCCGACCTTCAGCACGAACTGCGTCGCCATCACCTTGCCGAGCGTGTCGACCGGCCAGCCGGCCACGCCCCAGAAGGCGAGCGGGTAAAAGATCAGGCTGTCGAACCCCTGCCCCACGACGGTCGACCCGATCGTCCGCGTCCACAGCATCCGCCCCCGCGTCCACACCTTCATCCGCGCCAGCACGACGCTGTTGGCGAATTCGCCGACCCAGAAGGCGGCGATCGAGGCGAACACGATCCGCGGGACCTGGCCGAACACCGCTTCATATGCAGCCTGCCCCGTCCAGCCGGCATCGGGCGGAAGCGCGACGACGACCAGGCTCATCGCGACCATGAACAGCAGCGCGCAAAACCCGGCCCAGATGCAGCGGCGGGCGCGGGCATAGCCGTACACCTCGGTCAGCACGTCGCCGAGCACGTAGCTCAAAGGAAAGAACAGGATACCCGCGCCGAACGGCCACGGCCCGACGAACGGCAGGTCGATGACCGCGCGCTTGCCCGCGCCGATGACGTTCGACAGCAGCAGGATGACGACGAACGCGACCATGACGAAGTCGAACAATCGCATCGGCCGCCCGGCGACCTCGCTCGCCTCGACCGCGCGCACGCCCGCTGGCTCGTGATCGATACCCCCCATCGGGGAATGATTATCGGGAATATCCGATGAAGGCCAGCGCGCCGATTGAAAGCTCTAGTCGCGCTTGTAGCTCGCCTTGAGGCTGGCCATTTCGAGCCGCTTGCCCATCCATTCGGCGAGCTCCTCGAATTTCAGCGGCTGGTCGAACACGATGCCCGCCTTGCGATCGGCGAACCAGCGCACCTCGCCTTTCACCGGGCGCAGGCTCTCGACGACCACCACGACTTGCTTGCCGAGGCAATATTCCTCGATCGGCTCGACCTTCAATCCGCCGAGCGAGAGATCGTGGACGTCGACCGTGTAATAGGTCTTGTCGATCCGCAGGCTGGCCTTGCACTGGACCTCGAGCCGCGGCGGGCGGGCGCGAAAGCCGTGGCGCGGCTTGCGCCCGGCGAGCAGTTCACCCAGATCGACGCTCGAATCGAATTTGATCCCGCAAATTCCCTCGCGCTTCCACACGACCGTGGCGGGGACCCTCTGCGACCCGATCTCGAGCGACACGATTTCGCCGACGCTCAGTTGCTGGCCATGTTCGGCCGACAGCCCGCCGGCCGACATGTTGCGCACGCGGATCAATTGTTCGCCCTCGGGCGTGATGAGCTTGGCAACACGAAGCAGCGCCGGCATCCGATCGTCCGATCGCCGCTCGGCCGGCCGCGGCACTGCCGTGGTCAGCGAAAATGTCGTGGAATCGAACGCGGCATCGTCTTGCTCGAATGACCGGGCCGGTTTGCGACGGATAAACGCGCCAAACATGATAGCCTCACAAAGTAATTAGCGCCAGAATGGCGACATCTAGCGCGTAGTGGGTTAAGATCCCGTTGCGTCGATTCCGCTGGCTGTTTGTGGCGAAGCGCGAGTATCCCACCGGTCGAGGAATAAATGACGCAACCGGCAAAGCCAAAACTGCTGCTGATCGACGATGAGCCTGCCCTTGCCGCCTTCCTTGCCGACGCCGCGAAGCTCAGCGGGTATGATCCGGTGGTCACGGTCGATGACAGTGAATTTCGCCGGTCGTTCCACGACGAGCGCCCACAAATGGTCGCAATCGACCTCGGGATGCCGGGAATGGACGGGGTCGAATTGCTCCGCTTCCTCGCCGCCGAGCATTATGACGCCCCGGTGCTGATCATCAGCGGGTTCGACCGCCGGGTGCTCGAAAGCGCCTTCCGCCTCGGCGAGGCGCTCGGCCTGACGATGGCCGGACCGCTCGAGAAGCCGACCCGGCTGGAGGAAATCGAGACCCTGCTGACCAACCTCAAGCCGTCGCTCGTCCCGTGACCCGCCGGCGGCCATGATCGCGCAGGCGGATATCGGGCTGCTCGACGGATTCGAGCGGGCGCTGATCAACAACCGCCTGCACCTCGTCTACCAGCCCAAGGTCAGCCTCGCCGACGGGACGCTCAAGCGGGTCGAGGCGCTCGTCCGGTGGGACGATCCGGCACTGGGGTCAGTGCCGCCTTCGCGCTTCGTCCCGCTCGCCGAACGTCACGGCATGATCGACCCGCTGACCCACTGGGGTCTGCGCACCGCGCTGCGCCAATGGCGCGATTGGCACGCGCAGGGGATCGACCTCTGCCTTGCCTTCAACATCTCGGCGCTGAGCCTCGATCAGCTCGATTTCCCCGACCTCGTCGAACGCATGTGCCGCGCACTCGACGTGCCGACCGACCGGCTGGTGCTCGAGCTGACCGAGGGCTCGACCCAACCGCTGATCAAGCTGATGGACACACTGACCCGCTTCCGGATCAAGGGGATCGGGCTTGCCATCGACGATTTCGGCACCGGCTATTCGACCCTGATGCAGCTGCGCCAGCTGCCCTTCACCGAGTTGAAGATCGACCGCTTCTTCGTGACCGACATGATCGCCAGCGCCGACAGCCGGATGATTGTCCGGATGATGATCGACCTCGCCCACGGGCTCGGCATGACCGCGACCGCCGAAGGGGTCGAAACCGAGGAACAGCTGCACCTGCTGCGCGACTTCGGCTGCGACGTCGCGCAGGGCTATCTCATATCGCGGCCGCTCGCGCCCGACACGCTGGCTGAGTGGCTGCGCGACTGGAACCAGCGCTGGCCGCCGCTCATCGAACCGCTCAGGCCGCCAGTTCCCGCGCCCGCCTGAGCGCCGCGACCCCCGCGTCGATCGTCGCGTCCTGCTTGGCGAAGCACAGCCGGATCAGGTGACGCGGCGGCGCGACTTCGGCGAACGGCGACAGCGGGATGACCGCGACCCCGGCCTGATCGAGCGCAAGCGCCGCGAACGCCTCGTCGTCGAGCACGATCCCCGATGCGGCGAGGTCGACGCACAGGAAATAGGTCGAGGCGCTCGGCAGCACGGCATAGCCCGCCTCGGTCAATCCCGCCGCCAGCCGGTCGCGTGCGCGGGCAAAGCGGACGCGCATCGGGTCGAGCCAGCCATCGCCCTCGTTCAGGCCATAGGCCACCGCCGCCTGCAGATTGGGCGCCGATGCGAAGGTCAGGAACTGGTGCGCGCGCGCCGCCAGCGCGGCCAGCTCCGGCGCGGCCACCAGCCAGCCGATCTTCCACCCGGTGAGCGAAAATATCTTCCCCGCCGAGCCGCACTTGATCGTCCGAGCCGCCATTCCCGGCAGCGTCGCGATCGGCGTGAACCGCTGGCCATCGAGCAGGACATGCTCCCACACCTCGTCGGCGATGACGATCAGGTCGTGCGCCACCGCCACCGCCGCGACCGCCGCGAGCTCATACCGGTCGAACAGCCGGCCGGTCGGATTATGCGGATTGTTGAGGATGATCGCGCGGGTGCGCGGCGTGACCGCCGCCTGGAGTGCGTCGCGGTCGATCCGCCAGCCCGGCAGCCGCAGCGTCACCTCGCGCACCGCACCGCCGGCGCGGCGCACCAGTGGCGCATAGGCATCGTAGGCCGGGGTCATGACGATCACCTCGTCGCCCGGCGACACCGTCGCGAGCAGCGCCGCCGCGATTGCCTCGGTCGCGCCGCTCGTCACGCACAACTGGTCGGCGGTCAGCGTCTGACCGAAATGCCGGCCATAATGCGCCGCCACCGCCTCGCGCAGCACCGGCAGCCCGCGCGACGGGGCGTATTGGTTCGATCCCCCGGTCAGCGCCCGCGCCGCCTCGGCCAGCATCGCGGGCTCCCAGCCGAAATCGGGGAAACCCTGCCCAAGGTTGATCGCCCCGCGCGCCGCCGCGGCGAGCGACATGCGCTCGAACACGCTCGTCGCCATCGATTCATAGAGCGGGTTCACGCGGTCAGCGCCCCGCTTGCGCGCAAGTCCGCGATCTCCGCGTCGCTGAAGCCGGACTCGACGAGCAGCATTGTGCCGCCGGGCCTGGCCTCCGCCCGCTCATCGGAAGCCGCCGAAAAGCGCGGCGCCGCCGCCGGCCGAACACCACCCTTGGCCGCGACAAACGTCTCCCGCGCCACATTGTGCGGATGCAGCGGCGCCTCGGCCAGCGTCAGCACCGGCGACAGGCACGCGTCCTTGCCGGCGAAGTGCGCGACCCAATCGTCCCGCCCCCGCGTCGCCAGCACCGCCGCCAGCCGCGCCTTCTGCGCCGGCCAGTCGGCAGGCTTGAACTGCGTATCGAACAGCGGCTCGTCCGCCAGCCCGAGCCCGTCGAGCAGCACCCGCCGGAATTGCGGCTCCAGCGCCGCGACCGCGACATGGCGACCGTCGGCGCATTCGTAGCAGCCATACAGCGCCGCCCCGCCGTCGAGCAGGTTCGCGCCGCGTTGGTCGGTCCACTGCCCGGCCGCCTTCATCGCATAGGCAATCGTCCCAATCAGCGCGGCCCCATCGCTCATCGCCACGTCAATCACCTGCCCCGCCCCGCCGCGCGCCACGCCAAGCAGCGCCGCGACCATCCCGAACGCCAGCATCATCCCCCCGCCGGCATAATCGCCGACGAGGTTGAGCGGCGGCACCGGTGGTTCGCCCGGGCGTCCGATCGTGTGGAGCAACCCGCTCAGCGCAAGATAATTGAGGTCGTGCCCGGCCTCCCCCGCCAGCGGACCGTCCTGCCCCCACCCGGTCACGCGCCCATAGACCAGCCGCGGATTGTCACCGAGCAGCACCTCCGGCCCCAGCCCGAGCCGCTCCATCGCGCCCGGCCGATAGCCCTCGATCAGCCCGTCCGCGGTTCCCGCGATCCGCCGCACCACCGCTTGCGCCTCGTCCCTGCGCAGGTCGAGGCAAAGCGATCGTCGCCCGCGCATCATCGGGTCGTTGGAGATCTCGAGCATGCCCGCGCGCTCGATGCGTATCACCTCGGCGCCATGATCGGCGAGCATCATCGCCGCGAACGGCCCCGGCCCGATCCCGCCAAGCTCGACGATCCTCATCCCCTCGAGCGGCGCGGCCATTCCCGGGCTCAGACGTCCTCGCGCCGCGCGAAGCTGGCGACCTCGAGCAGCAGCGCGCCGGTCGCGATGAAGCTGATCGCCAGCACCCAGGCGAAGCTCGCCACCATCGGCGTCGTTGCGCCGAACAACGTTACCACCAGTGTCGAGATCGACAGCCCCACGCCAAGCACCAGCGCGAGCACGAAATCGGTCGCCGCCGACACTGCGCTCCACAGCCGCACCGAGCCATGCTGGAGCAGGCTCGCCGCCGCCAGCACGAGGCTGCGCAGGAACAGCCAGCCCATGATGATCGTCACCGTCGGCAGGAATTTTGTCGCCGGATCGGTCGCGAACAGCAGACCGGCGACGACCGTCAGCCCCCCCGCGAGCAGTGCCAGCCGCCGCGTTTCCTGGCGCCGGGTGGCGGCAATGATTTCGGCGGCCCCGGCGAGCCCCAGCAATGCCCCGATGATCGCCGCGCCGCTCGCCGGCCCGACCAGCGGCAGCACCGCCGCGCCGGCGCTGAGCAAGATGATCGACCACCCCGCCGCGGCGATCCACCGCGCTCGGCGAGCATGATCCATGTCGTGCGAAACACCTGTCACGGACAAAGGCTAGCACCTCCCCGGCGCCACGTCATTGACCGAATGCGGGCAATATCGCGGCCTGTGAAGTCATTGAGGTGGATCACGCGCGCCGCGGGCACCATCACCGTCTTCCGCTCGGGCGAGCGCTGCTGTAATCCGAATATCAAGCCGCTCACTCGAGGACGATCTTCCATGGCCGACGCCAACCCCCGCGACCCGTCCCTCGCCGCTGCGGCAATGCGCGCCGCGTTCGACGTCCAGCACGCTGCGTCGCGCAACGGCGGCATCCCCAGCGCCGCCGCCCGTCGCGACCGGCTCGATCGGCTGAAACAGCTGGTCCTTGTGAACGCCGATGCCTTTGCCGACGCCATTTCCGCCGACTTCGGCACGCGCTCCCGAACCGAGACCAAGCTGCTGGAGATTATTCCCACGCTCAGCGCGATCAAGCATGCGCGAAAGGCTGTTTCGCGATGGATGAAGCCCGAGCGCCGCCGCGTCGAGGCTACCTTCCAGCCCGCCAAGGCGTGGGTCCGCCACGAGCCGCTAGGGGTGATCGGAATTATCTCGCCGTGGAATTACCCGCTCCAACTCGCGCTGTCGCCGCTGGTCGACGCGCTGGCGGCGGGCAATCGCGCGATGCTCAAGCCGTCCGAGCTGACCCCCGCTTTCTCGGCGCTGCTCGAAAGCACCATCGCCGCGCAGTTCGCCGCCGACGAAGTAACCGTCGTTACCGGCGGGACCGAGACCGGCAAGGCGTTTTCCTCGCTGCCGTTCGACCACCTCCTTTTCACCGGATCGACCGCGGTCGGGCGCGAAGTCTACAAGGCGGCCGCGGCCAATTTGGTGCCCGTAACGCTCGAGCTTGGCGGCAAGTCGCCGGCGATGCTGTTCGACGATTACTCGATCGAGAAGGCCGCGCGCAGCATTGCCTTTGGCAAGTTCGTCAATGCCGGCCAGACCTGCATCGCGCCCGACTATGTGCTCGTCCCCAGGGCCAAGGCACAGGCGCTCGCCGAGGCGATCCTCGCCCAGACGCGGCACTCCTACCCCCAGGTGGCCGGCAATGCCGACTATTCCGGAGTCATCTCCGAACGCCATCGCCTGCGTCTGACGGGCGCCATCGAGGCGGCGCGTGACGCGGGGGCCACCATCCTCGCGCACGAGGATGAGGGGACAAGTGCGGCGGGCAAGATCGGCCCGACGATCGTGCTGGGCGCCCCCGCCGAAGGGCTGTTGCTCGGCGAGGAGATCTTCGGTCCGATCCTGCCAATCATCCCCTACGACAGCGAAGACGAGGCGATTGCCTTCATGCTGGCGCGCGAACGCCCGCTGGCGCTTTATGCGTTCAGCGACCGCTCGTCCGACCATTGGCGCCTGCTCGACCGGGTCATCTCGGGCGGGGTCACGCTCAACGGCACGCTGATGCACATCGCGCAGGAGAGCCTGCCCTTCGGCGGGGTCGGCGCGAGCGGGATCGGCGCCTATCATGGCGAGGAAGGGTTCAAGCGCTTCAGCCACGCCCGCGCGATCCACAAGATCGGCGCGGTCAATGTGTTCGAGCGGATGGGGCCGCCGTGGGGCAAGACCGCCGCCTTCGTTGCGAGAATGCTGACCCGTTAGCGCGCTGGCCGCTAGGCCGCCGCCGATAGCGCCCGTTTGCCCAGGATCATGTCGGCGGCTTTCTCCGCGATCATGATCGTCGGCGCATTGGTATTGCCCGAAATCAGCCGCGGCATGATCGAGGCATCGACCACGCGAAGCCCCTCGACCCCGTGCACGCGCAACTGCGGATCGACGACCGCGCGCGCGTCATGCCCCATCGCGCAAGTACCCACCGGGTGATAGATGGTGGTCCCCGTTTCCCGCGCGAATTCGAGCAATTGTTCGTCCGACTGTAACTCCGGCCCGGGGTTCATCTCATGATCGATATAACGGTCGAGAACCGGCTGGGCGGCGATCCGCCGACCCCACCGAAGCGCCGAGACGATCACGCGCTGATCCTCTGCGGCGCTCAGATAATTGGTCTGGATCGCCGGATGATTGGCCGGGTTGGCGCTGCGCAGGTGCACCGAGCCTCGCGATTCGGGGCGCAGCTGGCACGGCGCAATGGTCAGCCCGGGTTGCTTCTCCAGCTCCATCTTCTGCTCGTTGGCGAGCTTGTCGATGTCCATCGTCGCGGGCAGAATGTGAAACTGAATGTCGGGCCCGGCAAGCTCGGGGCGCGAGCGGCAGAACACCGCGATATGCGCCGCCGACAGCGTCAGCAGCCCGCGCTTCTGGAACAGATATTTGGCGGCCTCGCCAAGGAACCGCACCCCGCGCGCCATTTCGTTGACCGACATCACGTTTGCCTTGAGCCGGAAGCGTTCGCCAACCACGAAATGGTCCTGAAGATTCTCGCCCACGCCTGGCAGATCGGCGATCACGTCGATCCCGAGCGCGCGCAACCGCTCGCCCTGGCCGATCCCCGACAGCTCGAGGAGTTGCGGCGAATTGATCGTGCCCCCCGCCAGGATCACCTCGCGTCGCGCCTTCACCGTACGCGTTCGGCCACCTTGGGAGAACTCGACCCCGATCGCGCGCTTGCCCTCGAACAGGACGCGGCTCGCCAGCGCGCCCGTCTCGACCGCCAGATTGGCGCGTCCCATTGCGGGATGCAGATAGGCCACCGCCGCCGAGTGCCGCTTGCCTTCCTTGATCGTCAGCTGGAACCAGCTCGCGCCCTCCTGCTCCGGCCCATTCGGGTCGCGCCGCGGCAGGCCCAGCGCCTCGCACGCTTCGATCACCGCCTCGGAAATCGCATGCTTGTCGCGCACGTCGGAGACATGCAGCGGACCACCGACGGCATGGTTTTCGCACGCGCCATTTTCCTGGTCCTGCGATTTGCGAAAATACGGAAAGACATCGTCCCACGCCCAGCCCTCGCAGCCGAGCTGGCGCCAGTGGTCATAGTCCGATCGCTGCCCGCGTACGTACAGCATCGCATTGATCGACGACGACCCGCCGAGGACCTTGCCGCGTGGCCAGACATGCGGGCGCCCGTGCGTCCCCGCGTCGGGCTCGGTCACATACAGCCAGTTGACCTTGGGATCCTTGAGCGTTTGCGCATAGCCGACGGGGACGTGGATCATCACGTTCGACAGGAATTGCCCCGGAGCCTTCATCGGCCGGTCGTCATTTCCCGCCTCGAGCAGCACCACGCGCGTGTCGGGATCTTCGCTGAGCCGCGCGGCGAGCACGCACCCGGCAGAGCCCGCGCCGACGATGACATAATCGGCCTCGGTGATGTCAGCCATTGGCGCCTGCCTCGATCGATTGGCGGATCCACTGCGCCGTCTCGCGGCCTTGGGTGAAGGGCAGCATGTGGCCGCCTTCTACCAGCGTCAGCCGCGCGCCGGGGATTTCACGTGCGGTGCGCTCGCCGTGATCGCGGTGGTCGAGGAGGGCGTCGCCGCGCGCGAACAGGATGTGCGTCGGCAGCGTGAGATCGGCATAGCCGGCAACGACATCCGACATGTCGGTCCCCGCCTCGGCCAGATCGGCCGACGCCCCGATGAACGCCGATGGCCGCATCCCCAGCGCGCCACCGCCCGCAATCGCGAAATCCTCTGGCACCGGCTCGGGCTTGAACACCTCGGCCATCACCGCCTTGGAAGCCAGGATCGACATCGGCACCGCGATGCTGTGCGCGATCATGCCGCGCATCCGCGGCGGCACCATCAGCCCCTTAAACGCCTTGGACACCTCCGTCACCGGCTGCGATGCGGGCGCGATCAGCAACAGGCCGCCGACCTTGTCGGGATGAAGCACCGCGATCGTCAGCGCGAGTGCGCCGCCGAGCGAATGCCCGACCAGCCACGGCTTCTCCAGCCGCAATTCGTCGATCAGCCCGGCCATCAGCCTGGCCTGGGTGCGCAGGTCGGCCGGAGTCCCGGCGGCACGCGGCGAATATCCCGAGCCGGGCCGATCGACGCGGATCACGCGGTAGTCGCGAGCCAGATCGTCGATGAGGTCGCGCCCGAAATTGCGCATCTGCCCGCCCAGCCCATGGATCAGCAGCAACGGCGGACCAGCGCCTTCCTCGGCGACATGCAGTTGTTGCCCGTCGACCTCGACCATGCGCCCGTCGCGCGGCACCAGTGCCTCTACCTTGCGCGCGGTCCTTGCGGTGAAGAATAACGCGCCCGCCGCCGCCGCCGCAGTCGCCGCGCCGATTGCCAGCCTGCCCTTTTTCATGCGCTCATGCTCCGCCCGAGGAATTTCCAATAGCTCACCGGCGCCAATCGTTCGATCAGGGCGCCGAACTTCGCGTCATTGCCGACGATGATCCGCGGGCGATCCTGTTCGACCCCGCTGACGATGATCTCGCCCGCGCGCTCGGGCGGCATCTTGAGGAATTTCGTGTCGAATTTGGCGCGCATCGCCTCGGCCTCGACCGCCTCGGCGTTGGTGACGTGCTTTGGTGCCCGCGCATTGCGCGCGATCGAGGTGCGGATCCCGCCTGGATGTACCACGCTTATCCCGACCTTCGACCCGGCCAGCGCCAGCTCGTTGCGCAGCGATTCCGAAAAGCCGCGCACCGCGAACTTGCTTGCACAATAAGCGGTATTGTTCGGCGGGGCGATCAGTCCGAACAGGCTCGAAGTATTCACGATCCGCGCCGCGTCGCGTGTTTTCAGATGCGGCAGGAACGCCCGCGTCAGTCGCACCACCGCAGCGAAGTTGATTCCCATCAGCCAGTCGAAATCGGCCTCGTCGACCTGCTCGAACGTCCCGCCGATCGCGACCCCGGCGTTGTTGAACAGCAGGTCCACGCGGCCATGCGCAGCGAGCACCGCGGCGGGCAGCGCCAGACATTGCTCGCGGTCGCCGACGTCGATGCAATGAGTACTGACCTCGACGTTGCCGACCATTGCCGCGGTCTCGTCGATGCCCGCCTGATTGACGTCGGCCAGCGCGAGGTTGCAGCCACGCTTTGCCAGGGCGAGGGCAATGCCGCGACCGATCCCGCTTCCCGCGCCGGTGATTACCGCCGTCCGTCCGCCAAGTTTCATGCCACCTTAACCCCCACCGGCGCTCCGCAGCGCATGAACTTCATCACTCCGTCGTCCAGCTTGCCGAGTTTCAGCGCGGCCATGTCGAGCGCGTAATTCTGGTTAAGCTTCCACGGTTTGGTTGCGCCCTGCTTGGGCAGGATCGAGGCGGCGCGCTGGACATAGCCTGACGTAAAATCGAGGAACGGCGCCTCGGCCACGCCGGGGTCGCGATGCGCTACCGCAATGTGGCAGCCCCGGTCGCGAAGATGGTTGAGCAGCCGGCACACGAATCCCGCGGTCAGGTCGGCCTTCAGCGTCCACGACGCATTGGTGTAGCCGAAGCTGTAGCTCAGATTGGGCACGTCGCTGAACATCAGCCCCTTGTAGGTCAGCGTTTCGTTCAATCGCCGCACCGCGCCATCGACGCTGAACTCGACATCGCTCAGCAATTGCAATTTGAGCCCGGTCGCGGCGACGATCACGTCGGCCTTCAGCTCCTCCCCCGACCGCAGGCGGATGCCGTCGGGGGTCAGCGTGTCGATCGTGTCGGTCACGACCTCGGCCTTGCCGCTGTTGATCGCCTCGAACAAATCGGCGTCGGGCACCAGGCAGACGCGCTGGTCCCACGGATTGTAGCTCGGGGTGAAATGCTTGCCGACGTCGTAATCGGGTCCGAGCGCGTCGCTTACGCCCTTCACCATCTGCTTCTTGACCATCGCCGGGCGCCGCCGCGACAGCTGGAAGAAGAACAGTTGCAGCAACACGTTGCGCCAGCGCACGATGGCATAGGCAACCTGGGCCGGAAGCTTCTGGCGCAGCCAATTGGCGACCCCGTCCTCCGCCGGGCGGCTGACGACGTAGGTTGGAGAGCGTTGCAGCATCGTCACATGCGCCGCCGCCTTGGCCATTTCGGGGACGAGCGTCACCGCCGTCGCGCCGCTGCCGATTACCACCACGCGCTTGCCCGAATAATCGAGATCCTCGGGCCAGAATTGGGGGTGGACGAAATCGCCCTTGTACGCTTCGCGCCCGGCGAACTCGGGAAGATGCCCCTCGGCGTAATCATAATAGCCGCTGCACATGTGAATCCAGCGGCAGGTCAGGGTCACCGTTTCGCCGCTGTCCAGGCGCTCCGCCTCGACCGTCCAGCGCGCCTGCTCGCTCGACCAGCTCGCGCGCTTGACGTGATGGTGGAAGCGGATGTGGCGATCGATCGCCGCCTCGTGCGCGGTATCGCGGACATATTGCAGGATCGATGGCCCATCGGCGATCGCCTTGGCCTCGGTCCACGGTCGGAACGCATAGCCCAACGTGAACATGTCGCTGTCAGAGCGGACCCCCGGATAGCGGAACAGGTCCCACGTCCCGCCAATTGCGCCGCGCCCCTCGAGGATCGCGAAGCTACGGTCGGGACAGAGATGCTGGAGATACCAGGCGGCGCCAATTCCGGACAGGCCGGCGCCGACGATCAGTACGTCGACATCGACGACGCCCGGCTGGCCACCGGTCGCCGCACGGGACGCGGGTCGAGGATCAAAATCGGCCATCAGCGCACCTTTGCCAGAGAGGGCGGGCGCATGGCCGACGCCGACGGTTCGCAAAGCGCGTCGAGTTTGGCTTCGATACGCGCCAGTCGGTCATCGAACTCCTGGTCTCCGATCTGCGGCGAATCCAGCCCCAGGGGCGCGCTCGCGGGCGGACGCTCGCCGCGCTGCCGCGCCAGTTCGGTCGTTACCCGGTCGGCCAGGCGCTGCTGGAACTGCCGCAATTCGAATTCGGCGCGATCAGCGTCGCCGTCGCCGATAGCCTCAAGCAGGCGCCGGGCGAAGGCCGCTTCCTCGCGCTGGCGTTCGATCGTCAAATGATCGCACGGATGTTCCCACATCGCCCGCCATACCGAGCGGTTGAACACCGCCGACACTTCCGCCCGGATGACCGGATTGCCGCTTTCGACCACCACTGCTGCGGTAACTCCACCAAGCGCGGTGGCAAAGTCGAGCGGCGGCGAAAAGCCCCGCGCCGTCATTGCCTCGACCCGCGCGACACGCTCACCGATCCGTTGCAGGCTGCCGGCATTCCGGTGCCGCGCAACATAGCGCGCCGCCAAGGCCATCAGCATCCCGCCGACCGCGAACACATCGGCCATGCGATCGAGCGAATAGCCCGTCACTACCGCGCCGCGCTGGGGGGTCAGCTCGACCGACCCGCGGCTCGCCAGCAATCGCAATGCCTCGCGTACCGACCCGCGGCTGGCCCCCAGACGCTCGGCGATCTGCTTCTCGACCAGCCGCTCGCCGATCACCAGCGTTTGCGCCGCAATGTCGTAATCAATCGCATCGGCGATCCACTCGGGCACGCTGCGCCGCGCTTCGCGGTCTAATCCGATCTGTTTCGCGTCTGTCATCTACCCGCACACAAGTGCCTTGACAGGGCGCGGTCCGCAAGTGGATTGTACGACAAGTTCGTCAGACTTGTTCAACAAGTCGACGATAGTTCGAAAGGGAACTGAACCGCCTGCCGTGCGGCCGATCTAGGGGAAAAACGATGAAGCGTCTGGCAATGTATCTCGGTGGCATTTCGCTTGGCGCCCTGGTCGCGGTCACGCCGGCAGCCTCGCAGACAATCCCCGCCCCCGGCGACCAGCCGCAGCAGAAGACCGACGTCGGCCCCGGCGCCAACCCCGGCACCTCCGCCCCGGCGCAGAGTGGCACGGCGCAGGCCGGTCAGCGCTCGGCGCAGCAGACGGGCGACCCGACCGACATCATCGTCACCGCGCAGCGCCGCGCAGAATCGCTGCAGCGCGTGCCGATCGCGGTGTCGGCCTTCAATGCTCAGGCGCTCGAGCGGCAGCAGATCAACAACGCCTCAGACCTCCAGCTCAGCCTCCCCAACGTCACGTTCACCAAGACCAATTTCACCTCGTCGAGCTTCACCATCCGCGGCATCGGCGACCTGTGCGTCGGCTTCAGCTGCGACGGCGCGACGGGCATCCATGTCAACGACATGCCGCTCGTCTCCACCCGCCTGTTCGAGACCGAATATTTCGACCTCGAGCGCGTCGAGGTGCTGCGCGGTCCGCAGGGCACCCTGTTCGGCCGCAACGCGACCTCGGGCGTGGTCAACTTCATCACCGCGCGCCCGGATCTATCCGCCGTCCACGCCAGTGCCTCGGCCGAAATCGGCAATTACAAAAGCCGCAAGCTCAACGCGATGATCAACATCCCGCTGATGCGCGGCGTCGGCTTGCGCGCCGCGGGATATTATCTGAAGCGCGATGGCTTTACCAAGAACCTGTTCGACGGCGGCCGCATCGACGGGCGCGACCTCTACGCGCTGCGCGGCACTCTGCGCATCCGCCCGACGGATAGCACCACGCTCGACATCATCGGCTACACCTTCCACGAAAGCGACGACCGCTCGCGCGCGACCAAGCAGCTATGCCACCGCGACCCGACCGGGATCCTCGGCTGCCAGCCCGACTCGCTGGCGTACGAGACCACCAACGGCAAGGCTTCGATCGCTGCGGCGCTGTCGTCGCGCCAGCTGTTCACGCTCAAGGCCGGGCCGTTCTTTACGAATTTCGGCCTCGTCGACCTCACCCCCACCGCGCCCGATCCTTTCTTCGGCGACACGCAGAACCCGCAGGATCTGCGCACGGTCAACTCTGACTATCACCCGAGCTACAAGGCCAAGGAAAGCTTCATCGAAGCGCGCCTCGAGCAGGACATCGGCACGACCTTCGGTCTGACCGTGACCGGCGGCTATCACACCGAGTCGGTCGACAGCAAAACAGACTTTAATCTGCTCACCGGAAGCAGTCTGGCCAACAATTTCGGACTGCTCAATCTTGCGGGCTTTGCCGCCCTCCCCGGCGCGGTGTTCGGCGGCAGCAATCCGTTCACCCCCGTCGCCGCCGCGCTGATCCCGCGCGGCCCCGCGGGCGGGGTCTGCACGTCGACCATCAACGCCAGCAATACCGGCATCTACGGCGGCTTTTCCGAGGCATGCTCTGCGGGAAGCGCCGACTATGACCGCTCGGTGGACCATTCCCGGCAGATTTCGATCGAGGCGCATCTCGACAGCAAGTTCAGCGGGCCATTCAATTTCCTGATCGGCGGCATTTACCTCGACAACCGCTTCACGGATTCCAACTATTACGTTGCCTCGTTCGGTCTTGATTACGGCGCCGGCATCCTCGGCGCTGCTACAACACTCGGCGCTCATGCACTTGGGGCCTCAACATATCCGAACGTGTTCCTTTCGCCGCCCTATTTCATCAACGAAGTCAGGGCGTTCGGGCTCAAGAGCTACGGCGTGTTCGGGGAGGCTTATTTCCAGGCCAGTGACAAGCTCAAGTTCACCGCCGGTGTCCGCTACAGCGACGATCGCAAGACCCAGGTAGCGCGCGCTCCGCTCCTGGCCTTCGCGGTGCCGTTCGGAATTACCGACGCCAACGCTTCACCGTTCGCGGCCGGTTATGACGCCGACCCGCTTACTCCCGGAATTCAGGATTTCGTTCGCGACAAGGTGCGTTTCGGTCGCGTCACCGGTCGCCTCGTCGCGGACTATCAGCTCAGCCGCGACAATCTCGTCTACGCGTCCTATTCGCGCGGTTATAAATCGGGCGGCATCAACCCGCCGGTTGATCCGAGCTTCAACGTCAACCGCTTCTTCCAACCCGAAAGCATCAACGCCTTCGAACTGGGCTCGAAGAACGGCTTCCTGAACAACGCTGTTCGTCTCAACCTCAGCGCCTTCTACTATGACTACAAGGGCCTGCAGCTGAGCCGGATCGTCGCGCGCACCTCAGTCAACGACAACACCGACGCCAAGATTTACGGTCTCGAGGCCGAAGGCGTGTTCCGCCCGACCCGCGACCTGCTGTTCAACGTCTCGGCGAGCTACCTCAAGTCGAAGATCGGCAATCTATCGTTGGTCGATCCGCGCAATGTCGCCGGCGGCCGCACCGACTCGGTGATCATCAAGGACGTCTCCAATGCCTCCAACTGCGTCGTCACCCCGACCACCGCAGGCAATGGAGCGGGCGCCAACGCGTTCGTCGGGGCGGTCAATGGCGCGATCGGCCTTACCGCCCCGGTCCCAGTGCCGGGAACCGGGACGACGGGCGCCTTCGGGCTGTGTTCCGTGCTCGCCGGCGCCGCCGCCAACCCGTCACCGGCACTGCGCGCTGCGTTCGGCGTGCCTATCGGGGCGCTGCCGTTCATCGTGAGCGACGGCAACGCGATCAACGTTACCGGCAATCAATTGCCCCAGGCGCCGAACGTCAAGCTGGCTGCGGGCGCGCAATATACCTTCCGCTTCGGACAGGGATTCACGCTCGTGCCGCGCGTCGATGTCGCGTTCACCGGGCGTTTCTTCTCGCGCAGCTTCAACCAGCCGATCGACCGCATCAAGGGCTTCACCGTGGTCAACGCACAAGTGCAGCTCAACGCCCCCGACGATCGTTATTTCGTTCGCGCGTTCGTCCAGAACCTGGCCAACAGCAATTCGATCACCGGCCAGTATCTGACCGATCAGTCGGCGGGCCTGTTCACCAACGTCTTCACGCTCGAGCCGCGCCGCTATGGCATGAGCGCGGGAGTCAAATTCTAGGCCATGCGATCGCCGATTGGGTTGCCCGTTTCAGCCGGTCACTCGTGGCCGCTCTCGCCAAGCGCGCAAGCCTGCCAGTTTCCTGCCCCCGTGTAGCGCGATGACAGGGTTCCCCGCTCGTCAAGAATGAACAGGCTGAGCCAACGATTTTCGAACAGTGCACGGACCCCGTCATGTCTTTCCAGAATAGCCGAAATCGCGTCGCCGGGTGCTTCAATGCAGACCGTCAGGCGGAGCGGATCGTGGACGAAGTCATGGCCGTCGTGGACTGACTGCCAGGGCAGGCCGGCGCGGATCGGTCCACCATTGCCTTCAAGGACGCCGACGCCGCCAACCACGTTGTGGAGAAGCTTGTTGCCGCCCCCGAACAGCGCCGGGACGACGGTCGAGCCATAATATTGCAGGCTGATCCAGCTTGCCACGACGACCGGGGCGGTGAGGATCAGTTCGAGCGTCGAGAACCCCTCGTCGTCCTGCCAATCATAGTCGTGGAGGAAGGCGCGACCCGCGAGGTTGCGACCCGCGGTGCGCGTGCGCGGGGCGGCGATGAAGGCCTGGCAGCCGGCAAGTCCCCATTCGGGACGAACCTCGGCCCAATCCTTGCCTCGTCTGGCGACCATCGTTTCGTTTCTCGCGCGCGGCAAAGACGCAGCGCGTTCGCCGCGGGTGGCGCGTCCCGCCGCGGTCAGGCTCAATTCGATCGGGCCGATCTGCTCCGGTTTCGCTCCATCGGCAAAGATGGTCACTCGGTCGCTGGTCGTGTCATGCAAAGCGCCGACGAAGCGGGTCGCGGCGGGAACGACAAGCCCCCGTTCGGCGAGCCCAAGGCGCACGTCGGGGTCATTGAGCAGCCCCGCCAGCAGGCGCGCATTCACGTCGCCGGCATATCCGCCGCATGCGCCGCAGTGCAGGCCGCTGGCATGCGGGTTGTTTGTCACGCCCGCGCCGTGGCCGACGAGCAGGACCAGCGAGGCGAAGTCGCTCGTCAGCGACATTGCGCGCAAGACCGCCTCGGCCGTGGCAATCCGGTCAGCGGAAGAAAGCGGCGGATCGAAGCGCGGGGCCGGTTCGACGCCGCCAGACCTGTGGCTCAATCCAAGTGCGTCGCGGACCAGCTTGGCGACGTACATCGGTCCCGCCGCTTCGACGAAGGCGAATGACGATACGGCGGCGAGTTTGAATCGCCCCCACGCGCGTGCGGCGCGCGCCCTGGTCCGATCGTCAAGCTCGCGTGCTTCTTCCCCGGGGCCACCCGATCGGGACGAAACGGTGGGCGACAACAGTACCGGAAGATGCTGCTCGACAACGTCGGATCCGAACCGCCGATGCGCCGCACGGAGCCCGAAGAAGCCCGCGAACCCCAGTGTGCGGACGGTTGGATCGGCAACTTCCAGCGCGCGGCGAAACCGTTCCGAACGGACATCGATGCAGAAGGCGGCTTGCCACTTCGCAGCGGCCGATGCCGGCGCGGCGGGCTCGTTGCCGAGCGTTGCGCCGAGCCGCCGCTGCCCGCCAATTTCAGCGGCATCCTGCAACAGCGCGTCCAGGCGATCGGCCTCGCTCGGCGCAATCGGCTGGTCATAGTCCATCCGCGCGGCGGCCCAATGATCTTCAAGGGGGTCCGCGAAACGCTCGAGAAGCGCTACCTCCCACATCATGCGAACGACCAGAAGTTCGAACTGGGTGCGATCGCTGGCACCTCCAAGTTCGGCTTGCCACCGTCGCTGGCGCGCAAGCTGTGCCCACCCGCCGAGCGTGACCAGCAACCGGTGACCATAGGCCGCAAACCCTGCTTGCCCGACACCGAGCCGAGCTGCGGCCAGGTTGAACGCGGCGCCAGCCTCGTCGGGAAGATCGGCGACGAAGCGGGCAAATCCTCGCAGGCCGAGAATTTCCGGCGTGAGGTCGTGCTGCGCCTGTTCCCGCCACGAGGCATAGGCCCCGCGCGCCCGGGGAAGTGGCCACATTGCCTGGCCTTCATCGAAGAAGGCGCTTGCCCACGTTCCCATGCGATCCTCGACGATCCCGGGCCAATCGGTCTTCACGACCTGCGCGGCAAGATCGGCAACGGTGGAGAAGGCGACGGGAGGGTCTCGATCGACCGCCGTTGATTGCTTCAGCATGGCAAGATCCACATCAAGCGGACCAGATCGATCGAGCGCCGCAGACAGGTCGGCGTCGTTTATGCGGCCGTCGGCAATCCGTTGCGCATACCAGCGTCTCGGCATCGTCAAGCGGACTCCGGCAACGCGCTCCATCCGGGCCAAGGCCATTTCCAGCGGCTCACCAAGCTGGCCGAGGAACGGGTTGACCGCAACGCTCGACGCCAGCGGCCACAATGGCGGGATCGCGTCGAGCGACCGCTCGGCCTCCGCGATCATTGACAGGTCGGCGAGTTCGCCGCCGTGACGGGCGTGCAACATCAATTGACCTTTCGGACTGTCCAGCCGCGGGTGGCGCGATCGAACAGGGCGTTGGCATAGAGGCCGTTGGCGAGGTGCACTCGCATTCCGGCGACGGCGGGGTGGTCGACCCACAGCGGGAACAGCGCCTGGGCGAAGGCGACCAGACCGAAACTTAGCAAGGCGACGATAATCAGCACCCAGCCGAGTGTCCCCGGCGGCGGCGTCGGCGGGAGCGTTCCCGCGGTCAGCGCAAGCGCCAATGAGTGAAGTGCAAAATAGCTGATCGATGCGGCTAGCGCATACGCAGCCATGCGCAGTGTCAGCGCTCGCGGGGCTGCGTCGGCCAACCCTTGGGCCAGCAGATAGGCAACGCCGAATATGAGGATGGCGCCAAGCGCGAGTGCCTGCGGCGACTTGTGATCGACGTTGAGCACCAGCGCGAGTGTGGCATAGATTGCCAGCGCGGCGACAAAGGCAATGCCGACCGCACGGACATTGGGTACCGCCACCGGCCCCGGCCTGCGCGCCGCGGCGATTCGCTCGACAGCGCCGCCCGACGCAAGGAAGCTGTGCGCCTTGTAGAGCGAATGGGCGACGATATGCAGCAGCGCCAGGGGGAACAGCGCAAATCCGCACTGCATCAGCATGAAACCCATCTGAGCTATGGTCGACCAGGCGAGCGAAGTCTTGACCGCCGGTTGGGTCAGCATCGCCAGGCCGCCGAACAGTGCGGTGAGGCCGCCGACGATGACCAGCGCGGCAAGGACGCCGGGTGCGAGCACAATGACGTCTGCGAACCGGATGAGGAGGAAGCCGCCGGCATTGATGACCCCGGCGTGAAGAAGGGCGGAGACGGGCGTGGGGGCTTCCATCACCTCGATCAGCCAGCCGTGGAGCGGGAACTGGGCGGACTTGAGCATGGCAGCCAGCGCAATCAGCCCAGCTGCTATCGAAGTCGCGGGTCCGCTGTCGCCGGCGCGCGCCGCAGCCAGCAACGTGGCGATATCACCGGTTTGGTAGTGGTGCGCGAGCAGCGCCGCCGCTCCAACCAGCGCGATATCGCCGAGCCTCGCCGTCACGAACTTCTTGGTCGCCGCGCGCCTTGCCCCGGGGCGGCCTGGGTAGAAAAGTAGCAGCCGGTGAAGCGACAGGCTCGTGGCAATCCACGCGATGACCAGCTGGACCAGCGTCCCGGCCGTGACAAGCAACATGACGAACGCCAGCGTCAGGCACAGCCAGCGCATGAACCGCGCTTCGCCCGGCTCGCGATCAAGGTAGGTGCAGCTGTAGCGAACGACGACCCAGCCGACGAATGCGATGAGCATCATCAATGTCGTGCTGACGATGTCGAGGCGTAGCGCCGCGACCACAGGACCGAATTTCGCCCAGGCGACGGTCACCGGACCGCTGATCGCAACTTGGGCAAAACCAATGATTGCGGCGAGGATTGCGGCGATCGCCAAACCCTCGATCGCGACCTTTGCGGGACGAGGCAAGGCGCCGGTTGCGCTCGCCAGCAAGGCGGCTCCAAGAATGGCAATTGGCGCGACAAGGGCGAGGTTCAGCACTTTTCAGAGGCTCCGTCCGTGAACGAGAAAGCTCCTAGCGGACGATGATCAGTCGCAAAAACACATTGATCATAACGTATCGTTCTGTTTTAAGAATGACCCATGCAACTCAACTATAATCACCTGCGCTATTTCTGGGCGGTCGCCCGCGACGGGAACCTCACGCGCACCGCGGCCCGGCTCAACGTGTCGCAGTCATCGCTGTCGGTGCAGATCGCCAAGCTCGAGCAGCGGCTCGGTCATCGCCTGTTTGATCGCACCGGGCGCCAGCTGGTCCTGACCGAGGCGGGACAGATCGCGCTCGAACATGCCGACACCATCTTCGCCAGCGGCGACGATCTCGTCTCGACGCTCAGGGATAGCGGGCAGCCGCGCAAGCAGGTGCGGGTCGGCGCGATCGCCACCTTGTCGCGCAACTTCCAGCTCGATTTCATACGCCCCTTGCTCGGTCGGCACGAGTTCGACATCGTCGTTCGATCGGGCGGCCTCGACGAACTGCTTGGGGCGTTGGTCGCGCTCGGTCTCGATGTGGTGCTGACCAACCAGCCCTTGAGCAGCGCGTTGCAAACCAGGCTGGTCTCGCATCTGATCGCTACCCAGGACGTCAGCCTTGTCGCCCCGCCCGGCCTGGTCAGCGGTGATCGGTCGCTTCCGCGGCTTTTGCGTGACTATCCATTCGCATTGCCGGCGCAGGGGACCAGCGCTCGGACGGGATTCGATGGCCTGGCCGGGCGCCTCGGGATCGTTCCGCAGATTGTCGCGGAGATCGACGACATGGCGATGATGCGACTGATAGCGCGCGAAGGCGCCGCGATCGCCCTCCTCCCGCCAATCGTCGTCAAGGACGAGCTCGCTTCGACTAAACTCGTTGAGATCGCCAAGCTTCCTGGTGTTACCGAGGACTTCTACGCGATCACCGTTCAGCGCCGATTTCCTAATCAGGCAGTCGCTCAGCTCATTTACCCGGGCCGTGACCTTGGTTCATGAAAAGCTTGACCCGTTCCTTCAGCTTTATCAGCTGAAGGCTCGTTGAAAGCACTTTCAGCAGAACGGTGCCGCTCGGCCGGGCCGGGAGGGGCAACGGGCCATCATTGGGAGACAGCCGCAACGTCGCTTTTCGAAACTCGGAATGCCCTCATGCACGGTCGACGTGTCGAGAGTATTGAAGATATTGGGATTACACGGTTTCCAGGAACTGGCTGGGGCGGCAGGATTCGAACCTGCGAATGCCGGTACCAAAAACCGGTGCCTTACCACTTGGCGACGCCCCATCAGCGGGCGGGCTTTAGGCGGGCGCGGCGGGGCTGGAAAGGGGTTACGCGCGGTGGCGCGCGATCGATCGACCGCCCGCTACCGCGTTCAGGCGGCTTTGAGCCCGCGTTCCTTGCGCGCCTTGGCGAGCTTCCGAAGCACGATTTCCCGCTTCAGGCGGGACAGGTGGTCGATGAACAATACCCCCTCGAGATGATCCATCTCATGCTGGAGGCAAACCGCGAGCAATCCGTCGAGATCTTCCTCGTGTCGCGCGCCATGCTCGTCGAGCCAGCGCGCACGAATGCGGTCGGGGCGCATCACCTCGGCATATTGGTCGGGCACCGACAGGCAGCCCTCGGTGTAGGCCACCTCGTCCTCACTGTGGGCGAGGATTTCCGGGTTGATGAAGACGCGCGGTTCCTTGACCGGCTCAGCGCCTTGTGCGGCGGGTTCGTCGCCTTCCTCGACCGGCTCGTCGTGGAGGTCCATCACCAGCACGCGTTTGGGCACCCCGACCTGGACCGCGGCGAGGCCGATCCCCGGCGCGTCGTACATCGTCTCGAACATGTCGGCGATCAGCGCGCGCAGTTCGTCATCGACGGTATCGACCGGAATAGATTTCTGGCGAAGTACGGGGTCGGGGGTTTCGAGAATGCGAAGGATGGTCATGCCTGCGAATTAGTCTTTCGCGCCCGTGACTTCAAGCGAGCGACGCGTCAGGAAACCGGCCGCCGCGCGCGCAATGCCTGCGCCAGCGTCCCCTCGTCGAGATAATCGAGCTCGCCCCCGACCGGCAGGCCATGCGCCAGCTGCGTCAACCGCACCGGGAATTTCTCGAGCCGCTCGGCGAGATAATGCGCCGTGGTCTGGCCCTCGAGCGTGGCATTGGTCGCCAGCACGACCTCGTCGATCCCGCCCGCCGCGACCCGTCCGATCAGCGTGTCGATGCCGAGGTCCTCGGGGCGAATTCCCTCCAATGCTGAAAGTCGCCCACCAAGCACATGATAACGCCCCGGAAACAGCCGCGAACGATCGAGCGCCCACAGGTCGGCCACTTCCTCGACGACGCACAGCAGTCGCGCATCGCGCCGCGGATCCTGGCACAGTTGGCACGGATCGACCGTATCGACATTGCCGCACGTGGAGCAGGTCACGAGCTTGTCGGCCACCGCTTGCAGCGCGGCGAGCAACGGCTCCATCGCCGCCTCGCGCTTCTTGACCAGGTACAGCACCGCGCGCCGCGCCGATCGCGGCCCGAGCCCGGGGAGGCGGGCGAGGGCCTGCGCCAATTGGTCGAGTTCGGATGCCATCGCGACTGACATAGGCGGCTTGGCGGAACCGGCAAGGGTCGCCATAGGCAGCTCATGCGGATCATCTTCATGGGCTCGCCACAGTTCGCGGTACCGACGCTCGAGGCGCTCGTCGCGGTGGGGCACGATGTCGTGTGCGCCTATACCCAGCCACCGCGCGCGGCGGGGCGCGGCAAGGGCGAGCGGCGCACCGCCGTCCACGACCGCGCCGAGGCGTTCGGCATCGCGGTGCGGCACCCGGCGAGCCTGCGCGATCCGACCGAGCAAACCGCCTTCGCCGCGCTCGACGCCGATGTCGCGGTGGTCGCCGCTTATGGCCTGATCCTGCCGCAACCAATCCTCTCGGCACCGCGCCGCGGCTGCGTCAACGTCCACGGCTCGCTGCTCCCCCGCTGGCGCGGCGCCGCCCCCGTGCAGCGCGCGATCGAGGCCGGCGATGCGGTCACCGGCGTGACCATCATGCAGATGGAACAGGGCCTCGACACCGGCCCGATGCTGCTCAAGCGCGAGGTCGCGATCGACCGCAAGAACGCCGGTCAACTCACGCAAGAGATTGCCAAACTCGGGGCCGAGGCGACGACCGAGTGGCTCGCCGACCCGTCCCGCTTCCCGCCCCAACCGCAACCCGATGAAGGCGTCACCTACGCCGCCAAGATCGACAAGGCCGAGGCCCGCATCGAATGGGCGCGAGGCGCCGACGCGATCGAGCGCCAGGTCCGCGCGTTTAATCCCGCGCCTGGTGCCTGGTTCGAGGTAAGCGGCGAGCGTATGAAGGTTTTGGAGGCGATCGCCATGCCGGGGATTGCCGCCAAAGACGGCACGACCTTGGCTGCGGGCACGGTGATGAGCGATCTTCTCATGATCTGGTGTGGCGATGGCGTAATCCGGCCTACGCTCATCCAGCGCGCCGGTCGGGCACCGATGACGGTGCTCGAACTGCTACGCGGTTTTGCCATCCCAGTCGGGACAATACTCGCGTGACTCGCTGGCGACTGACGGTCGAATATGACGGCGGCCCGTTCCTCGGTTGGCAGCGGCAGAACCAGGCCCCGACCATCCAGCTCGCGCTCGAGGACGCCATCGCCAAAATGACCGGCGAGCGCGCCACGGTCCACGGCGCCGGCCGCACCGACGCCGGGGTCCACGCGCTGGCGATGGAGGCCCATGCCGACATTGCGAAACCGCTCACCGCGACCCGCCTGCGTGAAGGCCTCAACGCGCTCGTCCGCCCCGCCCCGGTCTCCGTCCTCGCGGCCCACCCCGTCGCCGACGACTGGCACGCGCGCTTCTCGTGCACCGGCCGCCGCTACCTTTACCGCCTGCTCGACCGCCGCCCGCCCCCTGCGGTCGATCGCGGCCGGGTGTGGCATGTCCCCGTCCCGCTCGACGTCGCCAGAATGAGCGAGGGCGCGGCGCACCTCGTCGGCCTCCACGACTTCACCACCTTCCGCTCGGCTCACTGCCAGTCCGCCAGCCCGGTCAAGACGCTGGCCGCGCTGACCGTCGAGCGCGTCGCCGCCGAAGTCCACGTCCACGCCGCCGCACGCAGCTTCCTCCACCACCAGGTGCGATCGATGGTCGGCTGCCTGATGATGGTCGGGCGCGGCCAGTGGTCACCCGATGACATCGCCCGCGCCCGCGATGCCTGCGACCGCGCCGCGCTCGGCCTCAACGCCCCGCCCGAAGGACTCTATTTCGTCGAAGCGACCTACTGACCGCGACCCTTGCGCGCCGTGCCGAAACGCCTCACTTCTCTCCCGACGCGACGAAAGGATAAGCATGGGTCCGGTTGAACTGATCTCGCTCGCCGCCTCGACCAGCCTGCTCGCCGGGTGGCGGCTGTATCTCGTCACGCTGGTCACCGGGATCGCGATGCACTTCGGCTGGATCGCGCTGCCGGAGAAGCTCCACGCACTCGCCATCCTCGCCAACCCGTGGGTGATCGGCGCCGCCGCGATCGGCACGATCGCCGAATTCTTCGCCGACAAGGTCCAGTTCGTCGACAGCGCGTGGGACACGGTCCACTCGGTCATCCGCCCGCTGGGCGGCGCGCTGCTCGCGCTGGCCATCGTCGACAGCGGTAACCCGACCTGGCAGGTGCTGAGCTTCCTCCTCGGCGGCGGCGCCGCGCTGATCGCGCATACCGGCAAGGCCGGCGCCCGCGCGCTCGTGAACGCCAGTCCCGAGCCCTACTCGAACATCGCCGTCTCGACCGGCGAGGATGTCGTCACCACCGGGCTGATGGCGATGGCGATCGCCAGCCCGGTGCTCGCCGCGATCGTATCGGGGTTCATCGTGCTCGGCTCGGCTTGGCTGGTGTTCAAGGCGCGCCGTTTCCTCAAGCGGATGCTCGCGCCGCGCGGCCCCGAGATGAAGAATGTGACGCCCTCCTGAGGGGGGTTGGCCCCAACCCGCGCTGGAATTACCCGTGCTTCGCGATGAACCCTTCGACCACCGGAGCGATCATGTCGCGCCACTTGCGGCCATTGAAAATCCCGTAGTGGCCCGACCCCTCGGCCATATAATATTGCTTTTGACCGGCTTTCAGCCCCTTCGCCAGCGTCAGCGCCGCGCGCGTCTGCCCAAGCCCCGAAATATCGTCCTTCTCGCCTTCGATCGCGAGCAGCGCGGTATCCTTGATCGCGCCGACGTCGACCCGCCGCCCGCGATGTTCGAACTCGCCCTTTGGCAGCAGGTGTCGCTGGAACACCACGTCGATCGTCTGGAGATAGAATTCGGCGGTCATGTCGCACACCGAGCGATATTCCTCATAAAACGCGCGCGTCGCATCGGCGCTTTCGTCATCGCCCGCGACGAGATGCTTGAACATTTCGAAATGGCTGACGAGGTGGCTGCCAAGGTTCATCGTCATGAACCCCGCTAGCTGCAGGAACCCCGGATAGACCTTCCGCCCCGCGCCCGGATAGACCATCGGGATCGTCGCGATGACGTTGCGCTCGAACCAGCTGAACGGCCGCTGGGTCGCCAGCGTGTTGACCGCGGTCGGCGCCTCGCGCGTGTCGATCGGCCCGCCCATCAGCGTCAGCGTCAACGGCCGTGCGGCATTCTTGTCGGCCGCCATCAGCGCAGTCGCGGCGAGCGCCGGGACCGACGGCTGGCACACCGCGAGCATGTGCGGCCGCTGTCCGGTCTCGGCCGCAATCGTCTCGCAATAGGTAATCAGATAATCGATATAATCATCGAGGTCGAAGCTGCCGTCGGCGAGCGGTACCTGCTTGGCGTCACGCCAGTCGGTGATGTACACGTCCTGCTTCGGCAGCAGCCGCTCGACCGTCCCGCGCAGCAGCGTCGCATAATGGCCCGACATCGGCGCGACGATCAGCAGCGGCGGCTGACCCCTAACCCCATCCTTGGTGAAATGCTTGAGTTGCCCGAACGGCTTGCGCAGCGCGATCCGCTCCTCGACCGCGACGATCTTCTTGCCGACCCGCGTCTCGGTGAGGCCGAACTCGGGCTTCCCGCGCGGTGCCGAGGCATGCGAAAACACATCGAGGCTCGCCGCCACCAGCGGGCCCATCGACGAGTAGCTGATCGGGTTGGCCGGATGATTGAGCCAGTCGGCGCCGAAACCCGCCATCCGGCTTGCCCCCGCCATCAACGAGCGTTGGACCTCATAGGCATCATAAAGCATTCATATTCCCAACCGCTTCGCAGATAGTCACTGAGCTGACAAAACCGATGTGGCCCCCAATCGCTCCATCGGCAAGCGCTTCCTTCGCATCCGCACCCAAGCTGTACCGCACTGCATCACAACCGCGATTGAGCATGATTGAGCACGTTGGCCCATCCTGCTAGACGCGGAGCATGGCTACCTCCCCAGCGCGTCCCCGCGGCCGTAACCTTTCCAGCCTCGGCATGATCTGGCGCTTCGCCAGCCATTATCCGGCGCGGATCGTCGGTGCCGCGCTGGCGCTACTCGTCGCCGCCGGCGCAACCTCGGGAGTGCCGTGGGCATTCAAGCTGATTATCGACAAGGGCTTCGGCGCGGGCGGCTTAGGCGCGGGCGGCACCGCCGGCATCGCCCGCTGGTTCGAATATCTCCTCCTCCTCGTCGGTGTGATGTCGCTCGCCACCGCGACCCGCTTCTACTTCGTCTCGTGGCTCGGGGAGCGCACCGTCGCCGACATCCGCCTCGCCGTGAACCGCAACCTCCTTCGCCTGTCACCCGGCTTCTTCGAGGAAAACCGCCCGGCCGAGATCACCTCGCGGCTGACCGTCGACACCACCATTATAGAGCAGGTTGTCGGTACGACCGTCTCGGTCGCGCTCAGAAACCTCGTGATGGGGGCCGCCTGCCTCGTCATCCTGTTCGTTCTTTCGGCCAAACTCGCGGGAATGATGCTGCTCGGCATCCCGCTGATCGTCGGCCCGATCATGTTCCTTGGCCGCCGCGTCCGCGCCATCTCGATCAAGAGCCAGGATCGCATCGCCGACGTCGGCGCGGTGACCAGCGAAGTCCTTTCGGCGATGAAGATCGTGCAGGCGTTCGGCCAGGAAGGGCGCGAGACCGGACGCTTCTCCGCTTCGGTCGAAACCGTCTTTGCCACCGCCAAAAAGCGCATGTTCCTGCGCGCAATCATGACCGCGATTGTCATCTTCCTGATGTTCAGCGCGATCACCCTGGTCATCTGGCAAGGCGCGGTCGATGTCGCCGCAGGCCGCATGACCGGTGGCACGATTGCCGCCTTCGTGCTTTACGGCGGTCTTCTCGCCGGCGCGTTCGGCGCATTGAGCGAGACTTACGGCGACCTGCTCCGCGCGGCGGGAGCCTCCGAACGCCTCTACGAACTACTCTCCGCCGAGCCCGCGATCCGCGCTCCGGCGCAACCCAAGCCCTTTCCCGTCCCGGCGCGCGGCGCGCTGGCCTTCGACAACGTCACCTTCCGCTACCCGACCCGCCCCGAAGTCTCCGCGCTCGACGGCTTCACCCTGTCCGTCGCACCCAACGAGCGGCTTGCGGTGGTCGGCCCCTCGGGCGCCGGCAAGACCACGCTGTTCCAGCTCGCCCAGCGCTTCTACGACCCCCAGGAAGGCCGCGTCACCCTTGACGGGATCGACCTGAAAGACGCCGACCCCGCCGACGTCCGCACCCGCATCGCGATGGTCCCGCAGGAGACCGTGCTGTTCGCCGCCTCGGCCCGCGACAATTTGCGCTACGGCCATTGGGACGCGACCGACGACCAGTTGTGGCAGGCCGCGCGCGACGCCAACGCCGAAAGCTTCCTGCGCGCGTTACCCGACGGGCTCGACACCTTCATGGGAGAAGCCGGCGCGCGGCTCTCCGGCGGGCAGCGCCAGCGTATCGCCATCGCCCGCGCGCTCCTTCGCGACGCCCCGCTTTTGCTCCTCGACGAGGCCACCTCGGCGCTCGACGCCGAGTCCGAACGCCTCGTCCAGGACGCGCTCGACCGGCTGATGGAGCATCGCACGACGATCGTCATCGCCCACCGCCTCGCCACCGTACGCGCCGCCGACCGCATCGTCGTGATGGACGCCGGCCGCATCGTCGAGCAAGGCACCCATGCCGCGCTTAGCGCCGACAATGGCCTCTACGCCCGCCTTGCCCGTCTCCAGTTCGACGACATCGCCGCCTGAATGTTGCGTCCGGTTCAGTTCCCCGGGCGTATAGCTTGGGTAATTGGAGCCGCACGATGAACAACCTTACCCGCCGCAACCTCATCACCCGGGGCGCCGCAGTCACGGGCGCGCTACTGTTCGCCGGATGCAGCCAGTCACCCGCCATCGCCGCCGCCGGCCCGTTCGAGGTGCGCAAGTCCGAAGCCGAATGGCGCCGCCAGCTTGGGCCCGCGCGTTACAACATCCTGCGCGAAGGCGGCACCGAGCCCCCCTACACCAGTCCCCTGCTCAAGGAGCACCGTCGCGGCACCTTCGTCTGCGCCGGCTGTGCCCTCCCGCTCTATTCCTCGACGACCAAGTTCGACAGCGGCACCGGCTGGCCAAGCTTCTGGCAGCCGCTCCCGCGCGCGGTCGCCGAGAGCCGCGACTCCACCCTTGGGATTGTCCGCCGCGAAATTCACTGCCGCCGCTGTGGCGGGCATCTCGGCCATGTATTCGACGATGGTCCGAAGCCGACCGGCCTGCGCTATTGTATGGACGGCCTCGCGCTCGCCTTCCGCCCCGTCTGAGCGAATCGGAACCAGCAAGGCTGTTCCCTCATTAGGATGGCATGCGCCGTAGCCTGACCGACCCCAACGACCGCTGGCGCTCGGCCCTGCTCGCCACCGCGATGAACCTCGCCATCGGCTACGCGATCGTCACCGGCCTCGGCGTCCACTCGATTCCGCGCCCCGACGAGGCGCTCAAACTGTTCCGCCTGAGTGACGCGCCCCCGCCGCCGCCTTCGATCGTCCCGCCCCCGCCCGAAAAAACCAAGAGCCAAACCCACAAGCCCAAGGACCCCGAAGGCGCCGCGGCCCCGCCCGCGCTCAAGAACAGCCCGACCGACATCGCCGCGCCCAAGGCCAAGCTCCCGCCGCCGCCGCCGATCCGCGCCGCCCCGGTCCCCGGCCAGGGCACCGCTCCCGCCGCTGGCGCCGCGCCGATCCCCGGCCCCGGCATCGGGCGCGGCGGGACTGGCAATGGCACGGGCAGCGGCCTGTCGGGCACCGGCACGGGTGGCGGCGGCAGCGGCGGCGCGGACGCCGAGGCGGAGATGATCGCGGGCTCGATCGGCGACGAGGATTATCCCCCGGCGGCGCTCGTCGACCGCGCCCAGGGCACCGTCCACTTCGCCTTCACCGTCGAGCCCAGCGGCCGGATCGGCAATTGCCGCGTAACCCGCTCGAGCGGCAACAGCGCGCTTGATGCCGTCACCTGCCGTCTCGCCACCCAACGGTTCCGCTTCCGACCCGCGCGCGATACCGCCGGGCGACCGATCTCAACGGACGAGGAGGGCGAACAATCATGGCGTCTCGGTACCGAGCGCGAGATCATCGACCCGCCGCCGCGTTAGAACCTGATCATGTGCACGCCGGCGATGAACGAATAAGGGCGGCCCCTCGCGGGACCGCCCTCTTCGACCGGCACGCCGATCCAGCTAAATCAGAAGCTCGAATAAGCCTCGTTACCAACAAAGCCCATCTTGCTGACATGTGCCTTCTTGGTCACCGCGAGCACTTCGTCGACCAGCTCATAGCGCGCGTTCGGCTCGGGCTGGAGGTGAAGCTCGGGGACCGGGTTCATCTGCTGGGACACGTCGAGATAGATGCGCAGCTGCTGCAGCGTCACCGGCGTACCGTTCCACAGAATCGCGCCGGCCTGGGTAATGACCAGCTTGTTCTTGGTCGGCTCGACCGGCGGCGGCGGGGTCTCGCTGTTCTGCGGAAGGTCGAGCTTGACCGAGTGAGTCTGCGGCGGAATGGTGATGATCAGCAT
>NZ_JANYGG010000003.1 GCF_025362505.1 Sphingomonas sp.
GGTGCTGTTCGCCGCGGTGAACCAGCCCGAGAAATGGGTCGCCGACGCGATCGGCGCGCAATTGAAACCCGTCATGCGCGTGACGAGCGGCGGCGGTGCGGGGTTCGCCGGGGCACTCGCCGGCTATTACCAGGTCGCCAGCGGGTTTGCCGAGCGCACGTTGGTGGTCGCCTATGACAAGCTTAGCGAAGGTGCTTTGCAATATTCGATCTCGACGCTCTACGACCCTTTTTGGGGACGAGAGTTCGCGGTTGGCATTATGGGTTTTTCGGCGGCCTATTGGCGCGCGCGGATGGATGTTCTGGGCCACACGGAGGAGGCCGCGGCAATGGTCGCCGTTAAGAATCGCCACAATGCGATGACCAACCCGTACGCCCACGTAAAAAAAGAAGTGACGATCGAGGAGGTGTTGGCGTCGAAGCCGCTCGCTTGGCCGATCAAGCTGCTCGACGTGCCCCCCATCTCGGACGGCGCGGCGGCGGTCGTGCTGGCTAACGAGAAGGTGGCGAGCAAATCGACCGACCGGCCCGCCTGGATTCGCGGCATCGCCTATTGCTGCGAGGCGGACAATGCGCCTGAGCGGTCGCTGCTGCTATCCGAACCGCTCGCGATCGCCGCGCGCCAGGTCTATCGCGCGGCCGGCATTACCAATCCGCGCCGCCAGTTCGACGTGGTTGAAGTGCAGGAGCCCTACACCTGCTTCGAACTCAACTATTACGAGAGCCTCGGCTTGTGTCCGCCGGGCGGCGCGGCGGAGCTCATCGCATCGGGCGCGACTCAGCTCGAAGGCGATATTCCGGTCAACCCATCGGGCGGCTGCCTCGGTGCCAACCCGATCGGCGCAGCCGGACTTATTCGCCTGATCGAGGGCGCCACCCAAGTCATGGGTCGTTCGGAAAATAACCAGATCAAGGATGCGAAGCTCGCGCTCGTTCAATCGGGCGGTGGCTGGGCCAATCTGCGCGGCTGTGCCGTGCTCGGGGCATGAGGAGCTGACATGCAAGCCGTTCCCGATACCTATGCAATCGACCTCCCGACGCTGCACAGCGAGCTGGCGATGCCCTACACCCTCACCCCGGGCAAGGCGGCGGGCGTATTCCTGGCCGAAATGGCGAACCGGCGGATCGTCGGCTCGCGCTTTGTCTCGGGGCTGGTGATCGCACCGGCGCAGGACTTCTCGCCCGTCGATGGCGAAAGCGAGTTCGAGTTAGTCGAGGTGCCCGCAACCGGCGAGCTGTGCGGCTTCACCGAAGTGGCGGGCGACATCATCGGCCTTGTTCGGCTTGACGGCTGCGACAATGAATTTCCACATAAAATGGTGGAATGCTCCCTCAATGCACTCAAGATCGGCACCCGCGTATCCGCGGTTTGGGCCGATGGCACGGAGCAATCGATTTTAGCCATCGCCGGGTTCAAGCCCGACGCCGGTGCGGCAGTCGGATCCGTAGCCTCGCTGGCTGATCCGTCTGCGGCGGTCGAAGTCGTTCCGTACAAGCTGCGTCTTCAGTATGAGCACAGCTACGGGCCCTATTACGGCCGCCTGTTCGACGAGATCCGCGTCAATCGGCGGGTAATAGGCGTGCGCACGTCGGATGGCGATCTCGCCCTTCTTCCGCCACGCGAGGTCGACGACATCACCCATCGCCGCACGGGGACTTGGAAGGCGCTACCCGATACCGGCACAATCCGCGCCTGCTCGATCATCAACCTCGAATTCGTCGGCCAGACCCGGCCGCCGCCCTATGTCTATGCCGAGATCGTGCTCGACGGGGCGTCTACCAAGATGATCCACATGATCGACATCGACGACGTCGAATCCGCCAAGCAGCGGATCAAGCCCGGCACTCGCGTCCGCGCGGTGTGGCGCGAGGGGGAGCGCGAAGGATCGCTGCGCGATATTGAGCGGTTCGAGGTTATCGACGAATGAATTGGACGATCACCAGCCTGCGCATCGGCGAGCTGTTCCTGCCCCACGGCGGCGGAATCATGCGCGATCCGATCCATTGCTGGCTGGTACGCGGGCCGGGGCATAATATCCTGGTCGATAGCGGCATGGGCGATATC
>NZ_JANYGG010000031.1 GCF_025362505.1 Sphingomonas sp.
GACGGTCTGCGCGCTGGTTGCGCTGCGGCTCGAGGCGGACGGAGAGGGGGGCAATGCGCCGGGCGTCGCGCTGACCGAGGCATTCATCGCCGATATGGACGCACAGATGCGCCAGGAAGGATTCGACGCGACGCTCGGCAAGAAGGTGCGTCACCTCGTCGGCAGCCTCGCGAGCCGGATCGACCGCTGGCGCGGGGTGACCGACGCAAACTGGAACGAGGTCGTGCGGCGCAGCCTCTATCGCGATCAGCCGGTGGCCGACGATACGCTCGCCCATTCGGTCGACCGCCTTCGCGGATTGCGAAAGAAACTCGCGGCGCTGACGCTCGATAAGGTGATCGAGGGCCACTGGGCGTGAGGGATTTTGCCCACCGCCTCCAGATCGAGTCGATTCGCGATGGCGACCGGCTCGACCTGACCGCCGACGAGGACGAGCGCGCGGGGATCGCCAGGCGGCTCGACCTGCTCGCGCTCGACCGGCTCGAGGCGCACGTCATGCTCCACCGCGAGGGCAAGACGGTGAAATGTGACGGCCGGGTCAAGGCGCAGCTCGCGCAGGCCTGTATTGCCAGCGGCGAACCCGTGTCGGCGGCGATCGACGAGCGGTTCAGCCTGGCGTTTGTGCCCGCACCGAAGATTGACGCGCCCGAGGCCGAGGTCGAACTTGGCGGAGACGACCTCGACACGATGTTTCATGACGGCCAGGCGATCGATCTCGGTCTGGCGATCGCCGACACACTCGCGCTCGCGCTCAACCCCTATCCGCGCGGCCCCGCCGCCGATGAGGCGTTGAAGGCGGCTGGCGTGTTGAGCGAAGCGGAAGCGGGACCGTTTGCCGCGCTGGCCAAGTTGAAGGGTGGATCAACGAGTGAGTGATGGATTGACGGCGAACGGGCCGAAGATCGGCGGCCGGCCGCTGCTGATCACCGATTGCGACGAAGTGCTGCTGCACATGGTCGCCCATTTCCAGGAGTGGCTCGACGAGGCGCTCGACATCCACTTCGCGTTCGAGACCGGCCAGTTCGCCGACGCGCTGACACATCGGCCGAGCGGCGAAACTCTGCCCGATGCGCGGGTGTGGGAGCTCCTCACGCGCTTCTTCCGCGAGGAGATGGACCGCCAGACCGCCACTCCCGGCGCGATCGAGGCGCTGCGCGAAATCGGCGAGGTGGCCGACATCGTCGTGCTGACCAACCTTGGTTACGACGCGCAGCCGCTGCGCGTGGCGCAACTCGCCACCCACGGGCTGCACTATGAAGTGGTCTGCAACCAGGGCGGCAAGGGCGTTCCGGCGCGGGCGATTATCGAGCGCCACCAGCCGACCGTGACGGTGTTTGTCGACGATCTCCACATGCACCACGCATCGGTTGCCAAGCACGCCCCCGAAGTGTGGCGGCTGCACATGGTCGCCGAGCCGCGGCTCGCGCCGAACGTCGCCAAGCCCGAGGAGGCACACGCGCGGATCGATGACTGGGCGACGGCGAAGCAGTGGATTCTGCAGAAATTCGATGAAGGACCAGCAGCATGAAGACGGCATTCATTACCGGCGTGACGGCGGGCATCGGCGAGGCATGTGCGAAGCGGTTCGTTGGCGACGGCTGGCGGGTGATTGGCACCGGTCGGCGGACCGAACGATTGAAAGCGCTCGCCGAGGAACTGGGGGAGAATTTCACCCCGGTCGAACTCGACATGAGCGCTACGGCCGTCGTCATCGAGACGGCGCAGGACCTCCCGCCGATCGATTTGCTGGTCAACAACGCCGGCTATGCGACGAAGGCCGATCCGCTCCAGGACGCCGATCTCGACCCGATTCTCGGGATGATCGACACCAATGTTAAAGGCCTGGTCGCGCTGACGAGAACGCTGTTGCCCGACCTGATCCTGACGAAGGGTGCAATCATCAACCTGTCGTCGGTGGCGGCCAGTTATCCCTATCGCGGCGGATGCAATTACGCTGGTGCCAAGGCCTTCGTCCGCCAGTTCACGCTCGGCCTGCGCTGCGATCTTCAAGGCACCGGCGTGCGGGTGACCTCGATCGAGCCCGGCATGGTCGAAACCGAATTCACCGTCGTGCGTAACGGCGGCGACCAGGCAAGTTCCGACGCTTTCTACGCCGGGGTCGACCCGATGACGGCGGAGGATATCGCGAGCACGATCCACTGGGTTGCAACCCTGCCGTCCCACCTTAACATCAACACGCTGGAGCTGATGCCGGTCAACCAGAGCTGGGCCGGGTTTGCGATTCACCGCCCGGAGGCTTGACCCGGACATCCGCTGGGTGTTGAGGCAAGTTCCATGAGCATCGAATCCCGCCTCGCCGAACTCGGCATCGCCCTTCCCCAGGCCGCCGCGCCGGTTGCCGCCTATGTGCCGGCGGTCGAAGTCAACGGCCTGCTCCATATTTCGGGACAGATCTCGTTCGCCGAGGACGGCAGCCTGATCAAGGGCCGGCTCGGCGAAGGACTCGAGCTCGATGACGGGATCGCGGCCGCACGGCGCTGCGGGATTATGCTGCTCGCCCAGATTAAGGCCGCGCTCGGCTCACTCGATCGGGTCGAGCGGATCGTCAAGCTCGGCGTTTTCGTCAATTCGCACGGTGACTTCACCGATCAGCCCAAGGTCGCCAACGGCGCCAGCGAACTGATGGTCGAAGTGTTCGGCGAGGCCGGCAAGCATGCCCGATCGGCGGTCGGCGTCCCGGTGCTGCCGCTCGGCGTCGCGGTCGAAGTGGATGCGGTCGTCGCCGTCAAGGCCTGACCCTCTCGCGCCGGGCCCCGCGGGGTTCGCGCATCGCGGACTCCACGGACACGGCGTTCCCGAGAACAGCCTCGCCGCCTTCCGTGCCGCGTTCGATGCGGGCGCGGGGATCGAATGCGATGTGCGCCTGTCGCGCGACGACCTGCCGATGATTTTTCACGACCCCGACCTCAAGCGATTGTGCGGCGAGTCGGGGTCAGTGGAAACCCTCAGTGCCGCAACGCTTGGCGGCAAGCGGCTTTCGGCCACCGGGGAGCCGATCCCGCGCTTTGCCGAACTCATGATGCTCGCCGCCCGCCGCGTCCCCCTGCTGATCGAACTCAAGACCGCGCGCAACGCCGCCCGGCTGACCGAAGCGGTGTGCCGCACGCTCGGCGCGGTCCCGGGTCCGGTCGGCGTGATGAGCTTCGACCCGCGCGTCGGTGCGTGGCTGGCGCGGCATCGCCCCGACGTCCGACGCGGGCTGGTTTTGTCGGGGCGGGATTCGCCCCTCGCGCGTTGGGCCAAGTTGATGATGTCGCGTCCCCACTTCCTCGCCGTGAACCGCGCCGTGCTTGGCGAGCGGTGGGTGCGGCGCGGCGGGGTGCCGGTCTATTCGTGGACGATCCGCACCCCATCCGAACGTGCTGAGGCCGCGCGCAACGCCGACGCGCTGATCTGGGAAGCCGATGGCCGACCGTGACCAGGAGATCATCGCGCGCATCGCGCCGTCGGTCGGCTCGGTCGACGCGGCGGCCTGGGACGCGCTCGATGGTCGCGACCCGTTCACCGGCCACGCCTTCCTGAAGCTGCTCGAAACGTCCGAGAGCGTCGGGCGGCACAGCGGCTGGAGCCCGGCGCCGCTGCTCGTCGACGACGAGGACGGAAAGCTCGCCGCCGCCGCGCCGGCCTATCTCAAGGCGCACAGCCAGGGTGAATATGTCTTCGACCATGGCTGGGCTGAGGCATGGCAACGGGCCGGCGGCGACTATTACCCCAAGCTGCAGATCGCCGCGCCGTTCACCCCGGTGCCGGGGCGGCGGCTCCTCGGCACCCGCCCGCAGGCGCTGATTGCCGCCGCCGAGAGCGTCGTTGTGCAAAACGGCCTGTCATCGGCCCACGCGACCTTCATCGCCGACGAGGAAGTCGCCGAGTTCGAGGCCCGCCGCTGGCTGATCCGCAACGGCATCCAGTATCACTGGTTCAATCGCGGTTACGACGATTTCGACGGCTTCCTCGCCGCGTTGGCGAGTCGCAAGCGCAAGGCGATTCGCAAGGAGCGTGCCGCGGCGCGCGACGGGCTCGAATTCGTCCAATTGCGTGGGAACGAGATCGGGTCGGGCGCGTGGGACGCGATGTGGTGCTTCTACCTCGACACGGGAAGCCGCAAATGGGGCCAGCCATACCTGACCCGCGCCTTCTTCGACGGGCTGGGCGAGGCCCTTGGCGACGCGGTCCTGTTGTTCCTCGCGCTGCGCGACGGACGGCCGATCGCGGGGGCGCTCAACCTGGCCGGCAAAGACACACTCTATGGCCGCTACTGGGGTTGCGCCGAGGAGGCGCCGTTCCTTCATTTCGAGCTCAGCTATTACCAGGCGATCGAGTGGGCCATCGCCAACGGCCTTAGCTCGGTCCAGGCCGGCGCGCAGGGCGAGCATAAACTGGCGCGCGGTTATGAGCCGGTGGTGACGCGTTCGGCGCACTACCTCCCCGACCCCAATTTTCGTACAGCGGTGGCGAATTTCGTCGCCGGGGAACGGCGCGCAATCGGGCGGGAACTCGAAACAATGCGCGAGATGCTGCCCTATCGGCGCTCCGGCTCGGAATAAACCGCGACCTCGCGTCCGGCCGCCGAGGCGCGGGCGCGATACATGCCCGGGGTGCTGAAGCCCCACGCCGCTTCGCCCGTTGGCGAGACCGCGATGAGCCCACCCGTCCCGCCGAGCGTCCCGACATCGGCCAGCACCGCGTCGAGTGCATCCTGCAGGCGCGCGCCGGTCAACCTGATTCGTGCGGCGAGCTCATGCGCCGCGACCGCTCGGATGAACGCCTCGCCAAGCCCCGTTGCCGACACCGCGGCGGCGCGGTCGTCGGCATAGGTGCCCGCTCCGATCAGCGGCGAATCGCCGATCCGGCCCCAGCGCTTGGCGGTCAGCCCGCCGGTCGAGGTCGCCGCCGCGACATGGCCTGCCATGTCGCAGGCGACGGCGCCGATCGTGCCATATTTGATATCGGCGTCGAACGCGCCGCCCGCCGCCAGCACCTTGTCGAGCTGGGCGCGGCGTTCGGGCGTGATAAACCAGTCGTTGGCGACCTGATCCAACCCCCGCTCGCGCGCGAAGCGGTCGGCGCCCGCATAGGTCAACAGGACGTGCGGACTATGCTCCATCACCGCCCGCGCCGCGCTGACCGGCGCGCGGGTCGTCGCCAGTCCGGCGACCGCGCCAGCCCGGCGGTCGCGCCCGTCCATGATCGCGGCGTCGAGCTCGACCCGCCCGTCCGCCGCCAGCACGCTGCCGCGCCCGGCATTGAACGCGGGGTTGTCCTCGAGCACGCGCGCCGCGGCTTCGACCGCGTCGAGCGACGAGCCGCCGCTTGCGAGGATCGCTTCCCCGGCGTCGAGCGCGGCGCTGAGCCCGACGCGGGCGCGATCTTCCTGCTCGGGTGGCAGGCGGTCGGGCCGCATCGCGCCACAGCCGCCGTGAATCATCAGGCTCCAGTTCATGCGCCAGCCCTAGCGTCGCCGCCCCGCGAACGCCAGTTGACTCGTCGCAAGAAAGATATAAATATGATATCAGTTAAAGGGGAGATGACTGCAATGACCGACTCGACCTTGTCAGCGCTGAGTTTAAGCCGCGAACGCCGCGCCGAGACGATGAACGGCTATGTGCTGCTGCTGGTCCTGCTCGCGCTGATCGCGCTGCAGATATTCGGCGTGTTCAACCTCGCCACCGGTCATCTGACGATGTTGCCGATCCTGAGCGTCATCGTCGGTCCGCTCGGCCTCCTGCTGGTCGCGCCGGGCTTCTACATGCTCCAGCCCTACCAGGCCGGCGCGCTGACCCTGTTTGGAGCTTACAAGGGGACCGACCGTGCAACCGGGCTCCGCTGGACGTGGCCGTGGCTCGCGAAGAAAAAGATTTCGGTCCGCGCCAACAATGTCATTTCGGACA
The DNA here is from genome assembly GCF_025362505.1 of Sphingomonas sp. GTDB lineage: Bacteria > Pseudomonadota > Alphaproteobacteria > Sphingomonadales > Sphingomonadaceae > Sphingomicrobium. The sequence goes on from NZ_JANYGG010000031.1 coordinate 5,910, forward strand.
AGATCAAGGTCAACGACCTGCGCGGCAACCCGATCGAGATGGCGGCGCAGATCGTGTGGCGCGTGGTCGACACCGCGCAGGCGCTGTTCGATGTCGATGACTACAAGGCGTTCGTGATGGTTCAGGTCGAAGCGGCGGTGCGGACGATCGGGTCGCGTTATCCCTATGACGATTTCGAGCACCAGGAAGTCACGCTGCGCGGCAATCACGATCAGGTCGGGGTCGAGCTTCGTGCCGAGCTGATCGCACGCCTCGCGGTCGCCGGGATCAGCGTCGACGAGTGCGGTTTCACCCACCTCGCCTATGCGCAGGAAATTGCCGGGGCGATGCTCCGCCGGCAGCAGGCGCAGGCGGTTGTCGCGGCGCGCAAGACGATGGTCGAGGGTGCGGTCGGGATGGTCGAGATGGCGCTGGAAATGCTGAGCGCCAAGAATGTCGTCGAGCTTGATGACGAGCGCCGCGCGGCGATGGTGTCGAACCTGATGGTCGTGCTGTGTGGCGAGCGCGATACGCAGCCGATTATCAACGCCGGCTCGCTATACCAATAGCGGCGTGGCTGAGCGCAAGGCCTTTCCGTTACGGGTTGATCCTGCCCTGTGGGGGGCGGTCGAGCGCTTGGCCGCGACCGATTTGCGCAGCGCCAATGCACAAGTCGAGTGCCTGCTGCGCGAGGCGCTCAAGGCACGCGGAGTGAAACTGCATCCGCCGGTTCCGGTCAAGCGCGGCCGGCCGGCGAAGGAGAAAGACGATGAGTGACGGCCCCGAATGGTTCGCGCCGAAGCGGTTCGGCTATGGATCGGGACTGCCGATCGCATGGCAGGGCTGGGTGCTCCTGATCGGTTTCCTGGTCCTGACCCTCGCTGCCGCGTTGCTGTTGGCAAACCGGCCCGTGGCGTTGATCGCGGTGCTCGCCCCCGCGACGATCCTGTTCATGATCGTCTGCGCACGGACAACGCGTGGTGGCTGGCACTGGCGGTCGGGAAGCGACGACTGACAAACAATTGGCAGCCGGCGGGAATTTCCCTTGTCACAGTTCGTCTCTATATAGGCGACATGTCCTCCCTTCGCCCGTGGCGCCACATCGAGCGCCGAAAATCCCGCCAGATCATGGTCGGCAATGTCGCCGTTGGCGGCGATGCGCCGGTCACGGTCCAGACGATGACCAATACGCCGACCTCCGACGCCGCCGCGACGATCGCCCAGATCCGCCGCTGCGAGGAGGCCGGAGTCGACATCATCCGCGTCTCTTGCCCCGACAAGGCGTCGACCGCGGCGCTCGCCGAAATCGTTCAGGCGGCGAAGGTCCCGATCGTCGCCGACATCCATTTTCACTACCAGCGCGCGCTTGAGGCGGCCGATGCCGGCGCCGCCTGCCTGCGCATCAATCCGGGCAATATCGGTTCGGCCGATCGAGTTGCCGAAGTCGTCGCCGCCGCTCGCGCCAACGGCTGTGCGATCCGCATCGGGGTCAACGCCGGCAGCCTCGAGAAGGACCTGCTCGAGAAATATGGCGAGCCCTGCCCCGAAGCGCTGGTCGAAAGCGCGCTCGATCATATCCGCATCCTCGAGGATCATGGGTTCGACAATTACAAGGTAGCGGTGAAGGCGTCGGACCTGTTCCTCGCGGTCGCCGCCTATCACCAGCTGGCCGAAACGGTCGACTGCCCGCTTCACCTCGGCATTACCGAGGCGGGCGGGCTGATCGGCGGGACGGTCAAGTCGTCAATCGGCATGGGTTCCTTGCTGTGGGCCGGGATCGGCGACACCATCCGCGTCTCGCTGTCGGCCGAACCCGAGGAGGAAGTCCGCGTCGGCTATGAACTGCTCAAAGCGCTCGGCATCCGCAACCGCGGTGTGCGCGTCGTTTCCTGCCCATCGTGCGCGCGGCAGGGGTTCGACGTGATCCGCACCGTCCAGGCGCTCGAGGAGCGGCTCCAGCACATTCGCACTCCGATGTCGCTGTCGGTCCTCGGCTGCGTCGTCAACGGCCCCGGCGAAGCCCGCGAGACCGACATCGGGATTACCGGCGGCGGCAACGGCAAGCATATGGTCTACCTCTCGGGCGTGACCGACCACCATGTGCAGGACGCGGGCATGATCGATCATATCGTCCGGCTGGTCGAGGCCAAGGCGGCCGAGCTTGAGGCGCAAGCCATCCCGCAGGCGGCGGAATAACCTTATCCTAACCCTCGCCGTGCGATCGTGCGGCGATGAACCGGTTTGCCCTCTTCATGATCGGCCTGAGCGTGTTCGTCGCGCTGGCGATGCCGAGCCGACACTCGAGCCCGGTCGAGGTCAACCAGCAGATCCTGATCGACAAGATCGACAGCCAACCGACCGACACCGGCATCAGCTCGGGCACGACCATCTCGCCCTCCTACGGCGGCGAAACCGAGCTGGCGCGCGGGGCAAATGGCAGTTTTTACACCGACGCAAGCGTCAACGGGCAGCAAATGCCGTTCGTCATCGACACCGGTGCGACCATGGTGGCCCTGACGGTCGACGGCGCGCGTCGCGCCGGATTATATGTTGATCCCTCGAGCTTCACCGTCGTCGGCGAAGGCGCCTCGGGGCCGACCCGCGGGAAGCTGGTCACGCTCGACCGGATCGAAGTCGCCGGCCGCACGGTCGAGCACGTCGACGCGGTAGTTCTCGAGGGGCTCGGCACTAATCTCCTCGGCCAGTCGGTGCTGACAAGGCTCGGCGGGATCGAAATGAACGGCGACAAGATGGTGCTGCGCTAAAGCCGCGCTACCTGCCATTCGCTATCCGCTTGGCCACCGCCTCGCTATGGCGCGCCCATGACTCGTGTCCGCCCCTCATCAAACGCCGCTGCGGCCTATGCCGCGGGCATCAGCGGGATCGCCTTCTTCTCGATCATGGACATGGTGATCAAGGGGCTGACGCTCAGCATCGGCGCCTATCCGGCGCTGTTGTGGCGCTCGCTGCTTGGCGTCGCGGTGACCGGCCTCCTGTTCCTCGCGCTGTGCCAGCGCTGGCCGAGCCGGGCCGTGCTGCGGCTGCATCTCAGGCGTGGGATCAATACCGCCGTCATGTCGATCCTGTTCTTCTGGGGGCTGGGAAAGGTGCCAATGGCGCAGGCCGTCGCGCTGTCGTTCATTGCCCCGCTGATCGCGCTTGGGCTCGCCGCGCTGTTACTCGACGAGAAGATCGGACGCAGGACGGTGGCCGGGTCGCTGGCGGCGCTCGCCGGCGTGGCGGTTATCCTCATCGGCCAGGCGCGCGCCGAACTGGGGCCGCAAGCACTGCTCGGGTCGATCGCGATTCTGATTTCGGCGATGCTGTATGCGTGGAACCTCGTCATGCTGCGTCAGCAGGCACTTGCCGCGGGGCCGGTCGAGATCGCCTTCTTCACCAATCTCATTGTCAGCATCTGTTTCGTGTCGTCACTGCTGTTTGTGGGTCCGGTGCCGGGGCCGAGTGGCCACTGGCTCGAACTGACTGTAGCAACCGCGTTGGCGATCTCATCGCAATTGCTGCTTGCCTGGGCCTATGCGCGCGCCGGCGCTGCGTATCTCTCGACCACCGAATATTCGAGCCTGCTGTGGGCGATGTTGCTCGGCTGGCTTCGCTTCGGGGAACCCGTATCGCCGTTCACCCTCGCCGGTGCGGCGCTGATCGTCGGCGGCTGCCTGTTCGCCGCGGCCGGCAGCGAGCATCCGGCATTGGAGGCGAGCGCCTAGCTCTTCCCCGCCAGAAGATTCACCGTCAGCGCGAACACCCCGACGTTATAGATGAACGCGACGATACTGTGCGCCGTCGCGACGCGGCGAATGTGGGGCGAGGTGATATTGGTGTCGGCGGTCGACAGCGCGGCGCCGAGGCAAAACGAAAAATAGACGAAATCCGAGAAGATCGGAGTGTTGTCACCGCCCGGGAATTCGAGCCCGGCCTGGTCCTTGCCGCCATCGTCCGAGGTGTAGAAGAGGTGCGAATAGTGCAGCGCGTACACCGTGTTGCCAAAGAACCATGACATCAGCAGCGTGGTGATGGTCACCGCGATGTCGGCACCGCTGGTCTTGGTGGAGCTCGCCATCTGGCTGCCGACCGCGACGAGTATGACGATGGCCAGCGCGAAGGCGAGCAGCAGCAACACGGTACGGTTGGCGTCGTTCTCGATCGCCGCCTTGCGCATCTGCTTATGGTCGGTCCGATAGAGCCGAACGCAGCTCAGGATGAAGACCAGCGCCGAAATATCGAAACCGAGCATCACCGACAGCCACCACGGCGTGATGAAGGCCGCCAGCCCAATGCTCGCGGCGAGCATCGCGAAGAAGATGATGAAGCGCGCTGGTGCGATGCGGTTGCCGATGGTCTTTCTTACCGCCATGCAGCGACGATAGCGCGCGCGAACGACAGGTCCAGCGCGCAAGTGAAAGGGGAACTCGATGGCGTGGTTATTGCTGATCGTCGGCGGACTGTTCGAGGTTGGCTTCACTACCTCGCTGCGGTTCGTCGAGGGGTTTCGCAACCTCCATTGGACGCTCGCCTTCCTCGCCTCGGTAACGCTCTCGATGGGCCTCCTCGAACGCTCGGCGCGGACGATTCCGATGGGCACCGCTTATGCGGTGTGGGGCGGGATCGGCGCGGTCGGAACGGTGGCGGTGGGAATGGCCTTCTTCGACGAACCAACCACCACCATCCGCCTTCTCCTGATCCTCGCCATCGTCGCCGCGATCGCCGCGCTGAAGCTGACCGCCTAGCGCTGCCGCGCGAGCAACGGGGCGACCTCGGGCGTTTCCTCGATCGAACGCGGGAAGCGCGGGCTGACGAGTGCGTGACTCGCTTGTTCATAGGCATATCCCAGCGACAGTATCCGCGCGTCGCTCCATTTGGCGCCCATGAAGCTGAGGCCGATCGGCAACCCTTTAACCGTCCCCATCGGCACGGTCAGGTGCGGATAGCCCGCAACCGCGGCGAGGCTGCCCGCGCCACCGCCGCTGAATGAGTCCCCGTTGACGGCGTCGATTTTCCACGACGGGCCCGTGGTCGGACCGACCAGCGCGTCGAGCTTGTTCGCGGCGAGAAGCTTGTCGATGCCGTTGACTCCAGCGGCGGCAAGGCTGGTCGCGCGCGCGACCTTGTAGGCGGGATCGGCAAGGCCCTTGGTCTTTTGCGCGTCGATGAAGGTCTCCTGCCCGAATAGCGCCATCTCCTGCGCGGCGTGGGCCTGGTTGAAGGCAATGACCTGCGCCAGCGTTCGGGTCGTTACCGAGGACGGGGTCGTCGCGAGATAGGCGTTTAGCCCGACCTTCAACTCGGTGTTGAGCACCTTGCCCTCGTTGGCGCCGATCGCCTTGTCGTCGAAACTCTTGATCTCGACCAGAGTCGCGCCCTGCGCTTTCAGCACCGCCAGCGCCGCCTCGAACGCCGGATCGAGCTGATACGTCGATGCGAATCGCATGACCCCGAGCCGCGCGCCGCGGAGCGAATTGGGGTTGAGCGCGGCCGCGAAATTGACGCGGTGCGTGTCAGCGTGGCGCGTGGCGGGGTCGGTCGGGTCGCTTCCGGCGATTACGCTCAGCAATTCTGCCGCCTGGTGGACAGTACGGGTAATCGGCCCCGCGGTATCCTGGCTCGCGCTGATCGGCACGATGTGGGTGCGGCTGACAAGGCCGACGGTGGGCTTGAACCCGACGACCCCGTTGAGCGAAGCGGGGCAGGTGATCGAGCCATCGGTCTCGGTGCCGATGGCGTAATCGACCTCGCCCGCGGCCACTGCAGCGCCCGATCCGCTCGATGAACCGCACGGGTTGCGGTCGAGAGCATGGGGATTGCGAGTCTGGCCGCCGACCGCGCTCCAGCCCGAGATCGAGTGGCTCGAGCGAATGTTGGCCCATTCCGACAGGTTGGTCTTGCCGAGGATCACCGCGCCCGCCTGCCGCAGCCGGGTGACCAGCGGCGCGTCGCGATTGGTGACGTTGTCGATGAGTGCGAGGCTGCCGGCGGTGGTCGGTAGCGGGCCGGCCACCTCGATATTGTCCTTGATCAGCACCGGCACCCCGACGAGCGGCCCGCGCAGCCCGCTTGCGTCAATCCGCATCGCCTGGGCAATGGCCGTGGGATCGAGTGCGATGACTGCGTTGATCGCGGGATCGATCCGCTGCACCCGCGCAATCGCCGCCCGGGTCGCCTCCTCGGCGGGGCCGGCGGCAAGCGCTGGCGCCGCGAGAAGGACGGAAAAGGCAAGCACAGCGGCAGAGGAGTGGTTGATCACGCAGAGGCTCCCGTTCATCGAAAACATTGCCAGTGTCATGCCAGCTTCATATTCGCCCCGCCAGATGTCCGCCCGTCCTTTTTTATCCAATATCGGCATGTCGCATGAACTTCCGCGCTCTCCTGCTCGCCACCGCCGCGCTGGCTCCGCTTCCGGCGGCGGCACAAGATGCGCCGACGCCGCCATGGGCTCCGACCGCCGCTTCCGCCGCCGCCTCGTCCCGAGGTGCCGTCACGTCACCCGATGAGGGCGATTCGGGCGAAGAAATCGTTGTCGTGGGGCAGAAGCCGCGCGGGTCGGTGGTGGGCGACATTCCACCGGAAAATGTGCTCGGCATCCGCGACATTCGCGCGACCGGGGCGACGAGCATCGCCGAACTGCTGTCGGCGCTCGGCCCCCAAGTAGGCAGCGCGCGCGGGCGCGGCGGCGGCGGCGGCGGGCCGGTGGTGTTGCTCAACGGCCAGCGCATCTCGGGCTTCCAGGAAGTGCGCGACTTGCCGCCCGAGGCGCTCGAGCGTCTCGAAATTCTGCCCGAGGAGGTCGCGCTCAAGTACGGCTATTCGGCCGACCAGCGGGTGGTCAACATCATCCTCCGCCGCCGCTTCCGCTCGACCAACCTTCGCGCCGATGCCGGGGCCGCGACCGACGGAGGTTATACCAAAGGCCTCGCCGACGTCTCGCGGTTGATGATCGGGACGGCGGGTCGCACGCAGGTCACCCTCCACGCGGAGACCAACAGCGCGCTGACCGAGCGCGAACGCAACATCGCGCTGCAGGCCGTGCCGACTCAGCCACAACCGGCCGACCCGCGCAATTTTCGCACCCTGGTCGGGTCGCAGGGGCTGGTACGCGGCACTGTCACGATCAACCGGACGGTGCTTGGTGACGCCTCGGCGACGCTCACCGCCGAGGCGTCGCACACGGACGGTCGCAGCCTGTTCGGATTGCCGACGGGCTCGCTGACCGTCCCCGCGACCAACCCGTTCGCGACCAGCGCAAGCGCAGATTCGGTACTGCGCGGATTCGACGGACTGGGGGCCCTGACGAGGCGAACGTACGGTGAAACGGGCCGCCTTGGCCTGTCCCTCAATGGGCAGAAGGCGCGCTGGCGCTGGTCGGTCACGGGCAATGCCGACCTCGCGCAGAACGTCACTCGCAGCGACGGCGGGCCGGACCTCGCCCCGCTCCAGGCGCTGCTCGACGCCAACGACCCGGCCTTCGATCCGCTTGGGGTGCTGACCGTGAACGCCTTGCCCGACGACCGGTCACGGTCGACCCGGACATCCGCCGGGCTCGACGGAACTCTTAACGGTCCGCTCGCCACGCTGCCGGCGGGACGGGCCAATGTCACGCTGAAGCTTGGCGCCGACACGCTCCACCTCGACAGCCTGGCGGTGCGCGCCGGCGTAACCAACAGTGCCAGGCTCGGCCGCGATCATGGTGCCGCGTCGATCAACCTCGACCTGCCGGTCGCCAAGCGCAACGGGACGCTCGGGGCAGTCGGGTCACTGACCCTCAATGCCAACGCCGGGCTCGACCAATATTCCGACTTCGGCACGCTGACGACGATCGGCGCGGGGGCTAACTGGTCGCCCGCGAACCGCCTCAACTTCATCACTTCCTACACCCGCGAGGAGGGCGCGCCGTCGATCAACCAACTTGGTGACCCGATCCTGACCACGCCGGGCGCTCGCATATTCGACTTCACCCAGGGGCGCACCGTGCAGGTCGTCGCGACGACCGGTGGCAATCCGGCGCTGCTCGCCGACCGGCGCAACGTGTGGAAGCTCGGTGCCAACTGGCAGCCGTGGGAGAAGACCGACCTACGCCTGCGCGCCGACTTCGTCTCGTCGCGGCTCAGGAGCCCGGTGCAGAATTTCTACGGCCCGAGCGCCGCGCTCGAGGCGGCCTTTCCCGACCGCTTCACTCGTGACAGCGCGGGCAATCTGACCGCAGTCGACCTGCGCCCCGTCAATTACGACAGCGCGCGCAGCGACACGGTGCGAATCGGGTTCGATTTCACCAAGCCGCTCAAGTCCGCCGCGCCGCCCCAAGCGCTGCTCGACCAGATCCGCAAGACGCGCGAGCAGTCCAGTGGCGGCGATCGCGGCGGTAACCGCGCAGGCGACAGAGGCGGTGGCGATCGGGGCGGCGGCAGTGGCGGCGGCCTGTTCGGCGGCAACCAGCGCGGGCGAATCCAGCTATCCCTGACCGACACCATCACGCTGGTCGACCGGGCGATCATCCGGCCCGGGATTGCGCCGCTCGATTTTCTTCATGGCGATGCGGCAGGCAGCGGCGGCCGGTCGCGCCATGTCGTCGAGGCCCAGGGAGGCTATTTCAACAACGGGCTCGGCGTGCGGCTGACCGCCAATTATCGCAGCGGCACCCGAGTGGCGGGCGGGACCAGCGGCGACCTCGGCTTCGCCCCGCTCGCGACCTTCGACCTGCGGCTGTTCGCCAACCTCGGCGAAAATCTGCCGCTGGTCGTCAAGCGGCCGTGGCTGCGGGGCCTGTCACTAAGGCTGGAGGCGACCAACCTGCTCAACGAGCGCCAGAAGGTGCGCGACCGGTTCGGCCTGGTCCCGCTCGGCTACCAAGCGGATTTGCTCGATCCGATCGGCCGGACGATCAGCATCTCGGTCCGCAAGCTGTTCCTGCCGAGCCGCTTTCGTCAGCGGTCGCCTGCCGCGCCCGCAAGCTAGGCCTTCGCGCTCTTTGTCGCCTGCTCGCGTTCGAGTGCCTCGACGATAATCTTTTTCGCGGCGGCGCAATTTCCCCACGTCCCGATCCGCACCCACTTTTCGGGCTCCAGATCCTTGTAGTGGGTGAAGAAATGCTCGATCTGCTGAAGGACAATCGACGGCAGGTCGGTCCCCTCCATCACGTCGGAATAATATGGGGTCGTCTTGGTTTCCGGCACGGCCAGCAATTTCTCGTCGCCGCCGGCCTCATCCTCGAGGAACAACACCGCGATCGGCCGACAACGAATCACGCTCCCCGGCATCAGCGCCCAGCGGTTCATCACCAGGCAGTCGATCGGGTCGCCATCGCCACCCAGCGTCTGGGGCACGAAGCCATAGTTCGCCGGATAGCGCATCGGCGTGTGGAGGATGCGGTCGACGAAGATCGCGCCCGACTTCTTGTCGAGCTCATATTTGACCGGCTCGCCTCCGATAGGCACTTCGATGAGCACGTTGATGCTGTGCGGCGGATTGTCGCCGGCGGGGATGAGGTTGATGTTCATGGCGCGCGCTCTAGCCGCTTGAACGGCCGGGGCAAGCGTTCAGCGCGGCGCGAGCAGCTTGTCGAGCGCACCGTCGCCCGTCCCGACCTTGATGAAGCGCGGGTAGCGCAGTCCGTCGTGGTACGACAGCGAAAAGCTCCTGACCTCATCGCCACGCTTGACGGTGAGGATGATCGGCGAGGCTCCGCCTTTCGCCGTGGTGACCGCGTCCGCCAACAGCTCGTCGGTGTAAGTGTGGCCATCGACCGCGATGACTTGAGCGCCGTTGACCAGCCCCGCCTGGAACGCGGGTGAGCCCCAGCGGACGTCGGCTAGCTTGGCCTCCTTGCCGACCTGGAATCCAAGCGAATAGCTGAAGTCGGCGACCTTGCGCGACTTGAACACTGCCTTGGCCGTATCGGTCGGCTTGTCGCCATAGGTCAGCCGATAGCCCGAGTTGGTGAAGCCGGCGAGCGGCGCGGTCGGGGCGACGTCATCGACTCGCGCCTTGAGGAACCCGGCCCAGTCATAGGGTTGCACCTGATTGAGCGTGCGCACGACATCGTCATAGGTGTAGGTCACCTCGCCCCAGTCGCCGTCGTTGATGCCGAAGAAGGCGTGGGCGAAATCGTCCATGGAGCGCTTGCCGCCGCTCTTCTCGCGGATGATCATATCCGCTTCGGTCCAGATCAGCAGCCCTTCCTGGTAATAGTCGATGGCGCGCTGATAACTGTTCCACGGCTCGGGTCGGCGATCGGAGATGATTTCGTCGTTCGTCGTGTCGCTGAGTGGCCGCCAGCGCCGCCCCGGCTGGTTGTCGAGATTGGCCGCAGCGAGCGCGATCTTGTCGAGCACCTGTTGCTTGGTCGACATTCCCGAGCGCACCTCGAGCACGGTCCCCCAGAATTGCGTCTGGCCCTCGTAAACCCACAGCAGGCTGTCCTGCATCGGGGTGCGATAGTCGGGGGTCCACGCGTCTGCGCCGCGGCGGAACTTGCCGTTCCAGCTGTGGGTGAATTCGTGCGGCAGGAGGTTATGGTCTGAGACGCTCGCGTCCCAGTCTGTAAAATAGCCCGGGTCGTTCTGATTCTCCGAGCTCCTGTGATGCTCGAGCCCGATTCCGCCCATGCGGTCGGTGATCGCATGGAGGAAGTCGTAATGGTCGAAATGGCGCGCGCCGAACAGCTTGACCGCCTGATCGGCCAACGCCCGGTGTTTGGCGAGGACGGCGGCGGGGACGGCCAGTTCCTTGGGCGCATCGGCGATGGTGTTGAGGGTGATGCCGTGGCCGAGATCGTCGGCGCGGAAATATTTGCCCGCGAATACCGGCGAGTCGATCAGCGTGTCGTAAGCGACCTCGCCAAAGGTGATGCGGTTCCCGGGCGTGGTCGCGGTCGGGCGGAGCGCGGTCGCCGCCTTCCACCCGGCGGGGATGGTCAGGCTGGCGACGACGGGGATGTTCCGCACGAAGGTTCCCGCGGGATAGAGCGACACCGCGACCCACTGGATGTTCGACATTTCGCGCGTGACGACGATCCGCCCTTGGTCTTCGGCGGTGGCCGAGAGATACTGGAACCGCGCTTCGACGCTGGTCGCGCCAGCAGGAACGTCGAGGTGGAAGGCGAACACGTCGACCTTGTCGCGGACCCAGCGCAGCGGCTGGCCGTTGGCGGTGAAGGTGAAGCCGGCGAGCTTGTCGATCTGCCCGCTGGCATTGTGGTTTCCCGGAAGCCACTTGGGAGCGAGCAGGACGAGCGGGCCGGGCGTCGCCGGGATCGTCTCGCGCACTTCGATGATCCCGCGGTCGAGATCGGTCGCGGTGACGTCGAGGTAGATTGTGCCGGGGAAGGCGATGTCCCGCGCTGCCGGGATCGTATCGACGATCGGCAGCGGCTGCGGCTTGCTGTTGGCGGCGAGTGCGCTGGTGGACAGGAGAAGGGTGGAGAGCGCGAGGGCGCGCGAGGTGATGCTGGACATTGGGGCTAACTAGCCAGCGCCGCGCACGCCCGCTAGTGGCCTTCGACCAATGACACAGACCCCCCAACCCGTCCGCGGAACGCAGAGCCTGATCGGCGAGGAGGCCGACCGCTTCCATGCGGTGGTCGCGGCGTTCGACCGTGTGCGGCGGCTGTACGGATTCAAGCGCGTCGAGATGCCGGTGATCGAGCCGACCGCGGTGTTCGCTCGGACGATGGGCGAGACGACCGACGTCGTGTCGAAGGAAATGTATTCGTTCGAGGATCGATCAGGTGATTCGATCACGCTTCGGCCCGAGTTCACCGCAGGGATCTGCCGGGCCTATCTGTCGGAGGGCTGGCAGCGGTTCGCGCCGTTGAAGGTCGCGACGCATGGGCCCGCGTTCCGCTACGAGCGGCCGCAGAAGGGGCGGTTCCGCCAGTTCCACCAGCTCGACGCCGAAGTGATCGGCTCGGGCGAACCGGCGGCGGATGTCGAGTTGCTCGCGTTCGGGGCGCAGTTGCTGGAGGAGCTCGGGATTTCGGGGGTGCGCCTCAAGCTCAACACGCTCGGCGATGCGGCCAGCCGCGACGCGTGGCGGGCGCAGCTGGTCGAGCATTTCAGCGCGCACCGGGCGGAGCTGAGCGAAGACAGCCAGGCGCGGCTCGACAAGAATCCCCTGCGCATCCTCGACAGCAAGGACCCGCGCGACCGGCCGTTCGCCGATTCGGCCCCGCCGATGGTGTTATCCGCCGAGGCCGAGGATTTCTTCGGCCAGGTCCGGTCCGGGCTCGACGCGGCGGGGGTCGCGTACGAGATCGCCCCGCACCTCGTCCGCGGCCTCGACTATTACCGCCACACCGCGTTCGAATTCGTCACCGACCAGCTCGGCGCGCAGGGCACGGTAATTGCGGGCGGGCGCTACGACGGGCTGATCGAACAACTCGGCGGCCCGCACACGCCCGCGGTCGGATGGGCGGCCGGGATCGAGCGGCTGGCCATGCTGATTGATGTTCCGTTGAGTGAACGACCGCTGTTAACAGTCATCCCCGATGAACCGGAGTTTGAAGCTGAAGCAGTTAGAGTTACGGCGGTACTGCGAGCGGCGGGATTAGCTACGGATCTTGCATTCCGGGGCAATGCAAAGCGTCGGTTTGAGCTGGCCAAGAAAAATGGATCGATTGCTCGCGTTGTAATTCGATCAGGATACAGTGGGCTGGCAGAACGGCGCGGGATACATGTGCGTGTCAATCAGCCTGACACTTCCGACCGGCAGAATGATATTCGAGCAGCAGTTCTGAGCGCGCTTTCTGCCGAGTTCACGGTAATCACTTTCGAACCCAATGAATCCGGCCACTCGCCCGACGCGGTGTTGCAGCCGAAAGCAAGCTCGTGAGCATTTCCTCCGAACGCATCGCGCTGATCGAGGCGAAGAAGAACGAGCTGTCGGCGGCGATGTCGGGGGGGAATCTCGCGCCCGACGATTTTGTCCGGCTGTCGAAGGATTATGCCGCGATCGAGCCTGTTGCCGCCGCCGCTCGCGAGGTCCGCCGCCTGCGCGCCGAGCGTGAGAGTCTGGCGACGATGACCAGGGACGCCGACGAGGAATTACGCGCGATCGCGACCGAGGAACTGGCCGAAATCGAGCAGCAGCTTCCTCTCGCCGAACGCGCGCTGGCGGTCCAGCTCCTGCCCAAGGATAGCGCTGACGAACGCGCGGCGATGCTCGAGGTCCGCGCCGGGACCGGCGGCGACGAGGCGGCGCTGTTCGCCGGCGACCTGCTGCGTATGTACCAGCGCTTCGCCGAGGAACGCGGCTGGAAGTTCGAACTCATCTCGGCGTCGAGCGCCGATGTCGGCGGCTACAAGGAGGCGGTTGCCTCGATCAACGGCAATGGCGTGTTCGCCCGGCTCAAATTCGAAAGCGGTGTCCATCGCGTCCAGCGCGTTCCCGCGACCGAAAGCGGTGGGCGAATCCACACCTCGGCGGCGACTGTCGCGGTGCTGCCGGAGGCCGAGGAAGTCGACGTCCAGATCAACGACGCCGACCTGCGCATTGACGTCTATCGTTCGTCCGGCCCCGGCGGCCAGTCGGTCAATACCACTGACAGCGCGGTCCGAATCACCCACTTGCCTACCGGACTCGTCGTCATCCAGCAGGACGAAAAGTCACAGCACAAGAACAAGGCCAAGGCGCTGAAAGTGCTGCGGACCCGGCTGTTCGAGCTCGAGCGCTCGCGGCTGGCGAACGAGCGGGCAGGCGCGCGCAAGTCGATGGTCGGATCGGGCGACCGCTCGGAGCGCATCCGCACCTACAACTTCCCGCAAGGACGCGTGACGGATCACCGCATCAACCTCACCCTGCACAAGCTCGACGCGATCCTTGAAGGGCCGGGGCTCAACGAACTGACCGAAGCGCTCATCGCCGAGGACGAGGCCGACCGGTTGGCGAACCTGGATGAGGCCTGATTATTTACCCCTCCCCGATACGGAGGGCTAGTGAGCGCGCTTGACCGGGCGCTGGCAACCGCGGCCGAAAGGTTGAGAGCGACTTCCCCGACCCCCCGCCTCGACGCCGAAGTTCTGATGGCGGCCGCGCTTGGGATCGGCCGCGACAGGCTGCTCCTCGACCCTCCCTCCGGGCCGCCCCCCGCGCGCTTCGCCGAGATGTTCGAGCGCCGCCTCGCCGGTGAGCCCGTCGCCTACATCACCGGCCGCCGCGACTTCTGGAACATCGAGCTCGAGGTGGGACCGGGCGTGCTCATCCCCCGCCCCGACAGCGAGACGCTGATCGCCGCGGCGGTCGAACATTTCGCCGGAACGCCGGGGCCCAAGCGTATCCTCGACCTCGGTACCGGACCCGGCACGCTGCTGCTTGCCGCGCTCGACCAGTGGCCTACGGCAACCGGGCTCGGGATCGACTTCTCGCCTAACGCTCTTGCTTACGCCGACCGCAACGCCAGGCGGCTTGGCCTTGCCGACCGCGCCGAACTGCGCGTCGGGGACTGGGCCGACGGCATAGAAGAATCGTTCGACCTCGTCCTCGCCAATCCGCCCTATGTTGCGCGCGACGCCGTGCTCGGCGCCGGGGTCACTGAATTTGAACCCGCCGAGGCGCTGTTCGCCGGCGACGACGGGCTCGATGCGTATCGCAAGCTCGCCCCGCAACTCAGTCGGCTGATTTTGCGAGGCGGCCTCGCGGCGATCGAAATCGGCTTCGACCAAGCCGACAGCGCCGCCGCGGTGCTTGCAAAATCGGGACTTTCGAGTCGCTTGGCGCATGATCTCGGCGGGCGTTCGCGCGCGCTTTTAGTGACAAGCGCATAAAGTTCTTGGAAAATACCCGCGACCCCATTACACTGTGGGGCAGGAACGGGGCCGCTCCAGACAGACTTGAGGCTCGCGCCGCTCCTACCCCTCCGACGACATCGGCCACCTCAGCGCCCCGGCGCTTGGCCCAGGTCTAAGGCGGTTCCGCTCCGGCGGGCCGCTCATCCCCGGAGGACCGGACTTCTTGCGAAGGACAAGATCAGGCGCGATTGGCGCCAGTGCGACGAGGACCAACTCTTTTGATCAATAATCGTCAGAACGGCGCTGGTCGCCGTCGCGGCCGTGGTGGACAGCGTCCCCAGGGAATGTCGGGTAACAGCGGCGGCAACGCCCGCGACAATCGGCAGCGTGGCAATGCGGCGCAACTGCTCGAGAAATACAAGAGCATGGCGCGCGATGCCCAGCTTGCGGGTGACCGCGTTCAGACCGAATATTATCTCCAGTTCGCCGACCATTATTTCCGCGTGCTCGGCGAAAGTCGCGCGCGCTTCGACGAACAGCGCCGCGCGCGAGGTGAGAACGTCGATGACGATTATGACGACGATGGTGAGGGCGAAGGCTTCGACGGCGAGATGGACGGCGACGACGATCAGCCGCAGCAGTCCCAGCAGCAACAGCAGCAGGAGTATCAGCGCCAGCAACCGCGCCGTGACCAGCAGCAGGATCGACAGGATCGCCAGCAGCAGTCGCAGCAACCACGCGCCGACCGCTACGAGCGCAACGATCGTCCCGAGCGCCAGGATCGCCAGCCGCAACCGCAGCAACAACAGCGCGCCGAGCGCCCCCCGCGCGCTGAGCGTCCGGAGCGCATCGACTCCGACCGCCCGGTTCGCACCGAAGGCGATCGTCCCGAAGGCGCGCAGCGCGCCAACGGCCGCATTCGCCGCGACCGCGAGCAACCGCAGGATGAACAGCGGATCGACTTCGCGGTGATCCCGCCGGCGATCGGCATCACCGCCGAAGCGCCGCAGCCCGAAGTCGAATCGGAAGCCCCCGCGCCGCGCCGCCGTGTGCGACGGCCTCGCCCCGAAGGCGAAGCGGACATCACTCCGGCTGCTTGAAGGCTGATCCATGAAATGAGGCCGGTGGGGAAACTCGCCGGCCTTTTTCTATACCGGCGGCTGGTCGATCGGTCGGGGCCGCGCTTCCTCATCGATCGCGACGAAGGTGAACAGGCCGTTGGTGACGTTGACCTGCTCTTCGCCACCGTTGCGGCTAGCGATGACCTCGATCCTGATCGCCATCGACGTGCGCCCGACACGGTCGACCTCGGCATAGACCGAGATCAGGTCGCGCAGATGAATCGGGCTGAGGAACTCCATCCGCTCGATCGCCACCGTCGCGACCGGCCCCTTCGCGCGGCGCGACGCGACGATGCCCGC
>NZ_JANYGG010000076.1 GCF_025362505.1 Sphingomonas sp.
CCCGCTGCGGCGCCGCCGATGGTCGCGATGCTGCTTGCCGAGCAACTCGACATGGTCGTCGGCACGCGCAAGCATGAAACGACCGACGCCTATCGCGGCGGCCATGTGCTCGGGAACAAGCTTTTCACCGGGCTGCTGTCGGGCCTGTTCGGGCGCAGTTTCACTGACATCTTCTCGGGCTACCGGGTGTTCTCGCGGCGCTTCGTCAAGAGCTTCCCTGTGCTTTCGGCAGGGTTCGAGATCGAGACGGAAATGAGCGTCCACGCGCTCGAACTGAAGATGCCGGTCGGCGAACTTGAGACGGTTTATGCTGCGCGACCAGAGGGTTCGGCGTCGAAGCTGTCAACCTATGGTGATGGGTGGAAGATTTTGAAGACGATCTTCACCCTTTATCGAATCGAGCGCCCCGTGCTGTTCTTTGGCACGATCGGTTTCGGGTTGCTTGTCCTGGGCCTAATCCTCGCGACGCCGCTCGTGATGACCTACCTCGCGACGGGCCTCGTCCCGCGTGTTCCGACTGCCATTCTTGTCACCGGACTTGGCATCGTGGCCGTGCTTTGCCTGTTTGCAGGCCTCATTCTGGACACCGTCACCCGTGGCCGTCGCGAAGTTCGCCGGCTCGCTTATCTTACGCATCCAGCGCCTGTTTCGCCGCTGTAACATTTGCGCATCAGTTGCGCTGGATTGTGTTCGCATATCGACTCGGGCCCTGTTGCGCGCGCTCCGGACTGGGTAACTCCTTCCCCGTGAGGCGCCTCGCGCCGATAAGATCAGGGGGACTACCATGACCAAATTCGCAACCGCACTTCGCGCCACCGCTTCGCTCGCCGCGCTGATCACCGCTGGAGCCGCATCGGCGCAAAGCGTCCTGCCACCAACCCCGCCGGCTAACCCCGCCTCGGTGTCCGTTCAGCCGACGTCGGGCGGCGAGATTGTCGTCACCGGCTCCCGCATCCGCCGCGATCCGCTCAGCCAGGATTCGCCGGTCATCACCCTCGACCAAAATGCGCTTGCCCAGACCGGCCTGCCGGCGGTGGCGGATATTCTCCAGCGCCTGCCGAGCGCGTCGGGCGGCCTCAACTCCAAGGTCAACAACAGCGGCAATCTCGGCAATCCGCCCGATGGGGGCGGCGTCGGCGCCGGTTCGGCCGAAATTGACCTGCGCTATCTCAGCGCTAAACGGACGCTGGTGCTGGTCGACGGCCTGCGCTTCGTCAACGGGACGAGCGGCAGCGGCATTCCCGCGACAGTCGATCTCAACACCATCCCCGCCAACATGATCGACCGGATCGAAGTCCTCCAGTCCGGCGCGTCGTCGCTCTATGGATCGGACGCGATCGCCGGCGTGGTCAATATCATCACCGTGGCGCAACAGAAGGGGCTTCGCGCCTCGGCCCAGTTCGGTACCTTCCGCCAGGGCGATGGCCACGCACAGGACTACAGTGCGAGCTACGGCTTCGGCGGCGCGGCCACGCACATCGTGTTTGGCGCCAGCTATGTGAAGCAGGAGGCCGTTCGCTCGGGCAACCGCTCGATTTCGTTATTTCCCAACCCCGGTCAGACCAGCTGCACCGACCCTGTGGGCGGCTGCAGCAGCGCCGCGATCAACGGTCGCTTCCTGACCTTCAATGGTAGCCAGACCATCTCGACCGCGCCCGACAACACGCCGACCTTCGCCGAGCTTCGTTCGTTCTTGAAGTCGGACCGCTTCAACTTCGCGCCCTTCAACTATATCCAGACCCCCTCGGAGCGTTACGGCGGGTGGGTCAGCGTAAAGCAGGCGCTTTCCGACACGATCAACCTGCGCATCCGCGGTAACTACAACCGCCGCAACTCGCAGAATCAGGCAGCGTTCGAGCCACTATTCATCGGGCCCGATGCCGGCAATGGCGCGGGCAGCCTGTTTGACACGCTGTCGTTCGACGTAACCAACCCCTACAACCCTTTCGGCGTGACGCTGGAGTCCGGCGTCAATCCCAATGGGACGCCGAATGGTCGCACCCAGAACTACTCGTTCATCGCCAGGCGCTTCATTGAGGGCGGGCAGCGTACCTTCAACCAGCGCGTGACAACCTATTCGGCAACCGCCACGCTCGACGGCTCGTTTATGGCCGGACCGCACAAATGGTATTGGGACCTCAATGCCTCGTTCGGGAGCAACAAGGCCCGGCAGAGCTTCACCGGCAACGTCAACGCCGCGCGGGTGGCACAAGCGATTGGCCCGCTCGCCAACTGCACCGCGCCCTGTGTGCCCCTCAACCTGTTCGGTGGCGCCGGTTCGATCACGCCCGCCATGCTCGCGTTCATCGCCTTCACCGAGCGCGATAAGAGCCAGCAGAAGCTTTACGATTACACCGCCAACTTGAACGGCGACCTGCTCGATCTGCCAGCCGGGCCGCTTTCCTTCGCGGTCGGTGTCGAGCATCGCTCGCAGAGCGCGAGCTTTGATCCCGATCCAATCGTCGCGGCCGGGCTCGGCGCCGACATTCCCGCCCAGCCGGCGGCGGGCCGCTATAATGTCAGCGAAATCTATGGCGAGCTTCGTGTTCCCATCCTGAAGGAGACGCCGGGCTTCTACTCGCTTGAGGTCAATGGTGCGGCGCGTCACTCGAAATATTCGATCAGTGGCAGCGCTACGACCTTCACCGCTACCGGGCTGTGGAAGCCGGTGCGCGACTTCCTCCTGCGTGGTTCCTATGCGACCGGCTTCCGCGCCCCGAGCCTCGGCGAATTGTTCGGTGGCCGCTCTCGATTCGACTTGCCGGTCACCGATCCCTGCTCGAACGTCGCTGGATCGCCCTATCAGTCCAGCGCTACGGTCCGCGCCAACTGCACCGCCAACGGTGTGCCGGTATCGGGCAGCTATGCAGAGGATCCGGGCCAGTTGCCGGTGATCACGCAAGGTAGTCTGGGCCTCAGACCCGAGAAATCGCGCAACATCACATTTGGCGCGGTTTTCTCGCCGCGGTCGGCTCGCGAGGGTGGCGGGAACTTCAATGCAGAGGTCAACTATTACGATATTCGCGTGCGCAATGCGATCGGTGCGGTCGATCCGAACCTGACACTTAATAATTGTGCGCTGCGCGGCGATGCGGCGAGTTGTGCCCTCGTCATCCGAACGGCCAACGGGTTCGTCAACGAGATCGACGGTACGTTGCAGAATCTCGACAGCATCAGCACTCGTGGAATCGACGCGACGATCAACTATCGCTCTCCGCGCACCCGGTATGGAACGCTCGGCCTTTCCGCTAACGCGACCTTCCTGCTCAAATATGTGTTGTCGGCGTCGAACGGCTTTGTCGTCCTCGACCGTCGCGGGACCGAGCGCGGAAGCCCCGATCAGGCCTTTCCCAAGGTCAAGTATAACGGCACGATCGACTGGTCGCTGGGTGATATCGCAGCCTCCTTCACCGGCCGCTATGTAGACGCGGTGACTGAGATCAATGGCAACACGGGCCTGACGAACAAGTTGGGCAGTCGCTTCTACGGCGATGTGCAGCTGCGCCTGACGCCGTCTATGCTCGACCGCCGCTTTGTACTGACGGCGGGCGTCAATAATGTCTTCAACCTGGATCCGCCGGGCTGTTTTTCGTGCAGCCTCAATAACTTCGATCCAACGACATACGACGTGCCTGGCCAGTACGGCTACCTGCGCCTGTCGTACAAGATGTAACGGTCATAAAGCTTGGCAAGGGGCGGCGTGGGCGACTCCGCCGCCCTTTTTTCGCGTCCGCTTGAACCCGCCCGGCTTTGCCCCGATGTAGGGTGAAGTTTCAAACCCAAGGACAATCATTCCCCATGGATCATCAGGACATCGTCGCCCAGCTCGTTCCCATCGTCATCGAGCAATCGAATCGCGGCGAACGCAGCTTCGACATCTTCTCCCGCCTGCTGCGCGAACGGATCATCTTCGTCACCGGCGTGGTCGAAGACGGGATGGCCTCACTGATCACCGCCCAGCTGCTGTTTCTTGAATCCGAAAACCCGAAGAAGGACGTGTTCATGTACATCAACTCGCCGGGCGGCGTTGTCACGGCGGGCCTCGCGATCCACGACACGATGCAATATATCCGCCCCAAGGTCGGCACCGTGTGCATCGGCCAGGCCGCGTCGATGGGCAGCTTCCTTCTCGCCGCCGGCGAGCCCGGGATGCGCGTCGCGCTGACCAACAGCCGGATCATGGTCCACCAGCCGTCGGGCGGGGCGCAGGGCATGGCGTCGGACATCGAGATCCAGGCGCGCGAGATCCTGCGCATGCGCCACCGCCTCAACACGCTGTACGCAAAGTACACCGGCCAGCCGCTCGAGGCGATCGAGATCGCGATGGACCGCGACAAGTTCCTCGAGGCCGACGAAGCCAAGACTTTCGGCATTATCGACGAAGTGTTCGACAAGCGCCCCGACCCGAGCGAGGGCGACACCACCGGCGCCGCCCAGATCACGCCCGCTTAACCCTCGATCTCGAACCTCACGCTTAGATTGCGCTCTTCGCCCTCGGCGAGGAGCGCGATACCCAGACTTTCCCATTGGTCCTGCGGCGCGTTGAGCGCGCAGTTGGCGTTCTCGACCGGCTCGGCGACGAACATTCCTCCGCTGGTCGGGGCGTACAGCTGAAAGCGCGGGGCAGGGGCGGTCATTCGCACCCGCGCGCCACGCCCCCAGTCGATCAGCGCCTCACCGCTCCACCCTTCAAAACCATTGTCGAGCCCGCGGCCGCACACCGGGCCGTTCGAAGGGTCGTAACGACCGGTCGCAGGGATGCGCTCGACCGGCAGGACGTCGTCGTCGATCGTCCACACGTCGGTGACGCCGGTGCTTAGCCGGGTTGCTTCGTCGCAGTCGAAATAGGGGTGGAAGGCGAGCGCACAAGGCATCCGCTCGGGCGACAGGTTGCGGCAGGTGAGGGTGACCGTAAGGCCGCTTTCGTCGAGCTCGAAAACCTGCCGCGACTCGTAGCGCCACGGCCATTCGCCGGGCTCATGGATGAAGGCGAGCGTCGCTGAGCGGGTGTCCGATCGCTCGACAGTCCAGCTCGAGCGCCAACCCTGGCCGTGGAGCGGGCTCGTGTCCCCCGGAAGGTTAGGGGAAAGTGTCACCACGCGCCCATCGCATTCAAACCGCCCGCCCCGGATCCGGTTCGAGAACGGCACCAGCGGGAAATTCGCCATCTCGCCGGCATCGCTCGCCGCGTCCGGTGCCGGGCGCATCAGCTGCTGTCCGCCGCGCCGGAACCGCGCGATACTCCCGCCAATCTCGGGCGCGAGGTCCAGCGTCAGGTCCCCCGTGCCGAGAGATAGCCAATTGGTCATAAGCTTCGCAATCTCCGTTGAACGAGCTTAGGCGCAAACGCTTTGCGGAAGGAAGCGCTCAACTCTTCCACCTTTTCCGCCCCTTGCCCCGCTCCGTCCGCCCCTCCATATTCGGAATAATTCAATCGCATTGGGGGGACCGTTAACCGCCTGCGCGTTTGATTGTGCTAAAAAGCAGGCTAGCATGGCCCGCGTCACGAGCCCCCAGACTCGCTGCTAAGGATGATTATGACGAAACTTTCAGGCGGCGGCGACAGCAAGAGCACCTTGTACTGTTCGTTCTGCGGCAAGTCGCAGCACGAAGTGAGGAAACTCATCGCCGGCCCGACCGTGTTTATCTGCGACGAATGCGTCGAGCTGTGCAACGACATCATCCGCGAGGAATCGAAGTCGGCGCTGGTCAAGACCCGCGATGGCGTGCCGACCCCGCTCGAGATCTACAAGGTGCTCGACGATTATGTGATCGGCCAGTCCAAGGCCAAGCGCGTCCTCTCGGTCGCGGTTCACAATCATTACAAGCGGCTCAACCACGGCGCCAAGCATGGCTCCGAGGTCGAACTTGCCAAGTCGAACATCCTGCTCGTCGGGCCGACCGGCTGCGGCAAGACCTTGCTCGCCCAGACAATGGCGCGGATCCTCGATGTACCGTTCACCATGGCCGACGCGACCACGCTGACCGAGGCGGGCTATGTCGGCGAGGATGTCGAGAACATCATCCTCAAACTGCTCCAGGCGTCGGACTACAACGTCGAGAAGGCGCAGCGCGGCATCGTCTACATCGACGAGATCGACAAGATCAGCCGCAAGTCGGACAATCCTTCGATCACCCGCGACGTGTCGGGCGAGGGCGTGCAGCAGGCGCTGCTCAAGCTGATGGAGGGCACCACCGCCAGTGTTCCTCCCCAGGGCGGCCGCAAGCATCCGCAGCAGGAATTCCTTCAGGTCGACACGACGAATATCCTGTTCATCTGCGGCGGTGCCTTCGCCGGGCTCGACAAGATCATCGGCGATCGCCTGCAGGGCAAGTCGATCGGCTTCGGCGCGCATGTCGCCGCGCCCGACGAGCGCCGCACCGGCGAGGTGCTCAAGAATTGCGAGCCAGAGGATCTGCTCAAGTTCGGCCTGATCCCCGAGTTCATCGGCCGCCTTCCGGTTATCGCGACGCTCGAGGACCTCGACGAGGAAGCGCTCATCAAGATCCTCGTCGAGCCGAAGAACGCCCTCGTCAAACAGTATCAGAAGCTGTTCGACATGGAGGATGTCGAGCTCGAATTTTCCGAGGATGCGCTGTCGGCGGTCGCCAAGAAGGCGATCGACCGCAAGACCGGCGCGCGCGGCCTCCGCTCGATCCTCGAGGGAATCCTGCTCGATACGATGTTCGACCTGCCTTCGATGGAGGGGGTCGACGAGGTCCATGTCGACAAGGACGTGATCGAAGGCCGCAAGGACCCGGTCCGCGTCTACGCGTCAAAGGACAAGAAGTCGGCGGGCGGCGACGCGGCCGCCTGATCAGAGACGATTTCGGAGGGGAGGGCGGCTTTGTTGCACTCCCCCGGATGACCTCCCATATGGGGTTTATGATCCGAACCCTCCCCATCCTGCCGCTGCGCGACATCGTCGTCTTCCCGCACCGCATCGTCCCCCTGTTCGTCGGTCGCGAAAAGTCGGTTTCGGCACTTGAAGCGGCGATGGCCGGCGACAAGGAATTATTCCTCGTCGCCCAGATTGATCCGTCGGAAGACGACCCTGACCGTGACCAGCTCTACGACCTCGGCGTCGTCGCCACGGCGATGCAGCTGCTCAAGCTCCCCGACGGCACCGTCCGTGTGCTGGTCGAGGGCGTCCGCCGCGCGCGCCTCCTGTCGCTTGGCCAGGCCGACGGTCACCAGGTCGCCGAGATCGAGGACGTCGACGATCTCGACGCCGAGGGGCCCGAGGCGCAGGCGCTGATGCGCTCGGTGATCGACCAGTTCGACAATTACGCCAAGCTCAACAAACGCTTGCCCGCCGAAACATCGATGCAGCTCGGCGAAATCGAGGATCCTTCCGCGCTGGCCGACGCGGTTGCCTCCAACCTGTCAATCAAGGTAGCCGACAAGCAGGCCCTTCTCGGCGAGCTTCACCCCTCGCGGCGCCTCGAAATGGTGTTCGCCTTCATGGAGGGCGAGCTTGGTGTGCTCCAGGTCGAGAAGAAAATCCGCAGCCGCGTCAAGCGCCAGATGGAAAAGACCCAGCGCGAATATTATCTCAACGAACAGCTGAAGGCGATCCAGCGCGAGCTTGGCAATGAAGGCGAGGAGGGCGCCGACGAACTCGCCGAACTCGCCCAGAAG
>NZ_JANYGG010000057.1 GCF_025362505.1 Sphingomonas sp.
GACATCATGGATTCGGACCATGTCAGCGACGTTGTCACCGACATGCGTGCCGACACCGTCGCCAGCATCGTCGCCGCCCACTGCCCGCCAGGCACCTATCCCGAACAGTGGGATGTCGCCGGATTGAAGGAAAGCGTCGAGGCGGTGCTCGGCCTCCAGCCGCCAATCGATAGCTGGTTGGGCGAGGAAGCGGTCGAGCCCGACATGATCGCCGAGCGCGTGCAGGCAGAGGCCGACGGCATCATGGAAGCCAAGATTGCTGGCGTTGAGGGTGACCATTGGGTCCAGGTCGAAAAGAGCGTGATGATCCAGACGCTCGACCATTTCTGGAAGGAGCATCTCGCGACGCTCGACGCGCTTCGCCAGGTTATCCATCTGCGCAGCTATGCCCAGAAGAAGCCGATCGACGAGTATAAGCAGGAGGCCTTCCTGCTGTTCGAGCGGCTGCTGATCGCGATCCGAGAGGATTGTACGCGGGTGCTGATGCGGGCGCAGGTCACGCTCGAGCCAGCGCCATTCGAGCTACCCGATTTTATCACCAGTCACATCGATCCGCTGTCGGGTGACGACGATACGGCGGACATCGACCGGGCGACTGGCGCGATCCTGTCGAGCCGTCCGCCGCTCCAGTCGCTGCTGCCGCCGATGCTTAGCCTCGATCCCAGCGCGACCGACGCCGAGCGCGCGGCCGGAGCAATGATTGGCACCGTGCCCGAGCCCGAGAGCCGCAACTCGCCATGCCCGTGCGGATCGGGCCGCAAGTACAAGCATTGCCACGGCGCGCTGGCCTGAGCTGGCCGCGATGATCGATCGCGGCGCGCTGCGGGCTGCCTATCGGCCTGACGAAGAGCGGGTAGTCGCAGAGCGGCTCGAGCAGGCGCGACTTCCGGCCAGCGCCGCGCCGGTCGCCAGCGCAATCGCGCGCACGCTGGCCGAGCAGGTGAGGGCGCACAAGCCCGCCGGGCTCGACGCCTTCCTCCGCGCCTATGACCTTGGCAGCGACGAGGGCGTGGCGCTGATGTGCCTCGCCGAAGCGCTGCTGCGCATTCCCGACGCAGAGACCGCTGACGACCTTATCCACGACAAGCTGTCCGGCCCGGACTGGACGGAGCAGCTTGGCGGATCGCGTTCGACCTTCGTCAACGCCGCGACGATTTCGCTGTTGCTCACCGGCAAGGTGCTCGATCACGCCAACGACCGTACCGAAGGCTGGCGGGCGAGCCTCGGCCGGGCGGTCGGACGGCTCGGCGAACCCGTTATCCGCACTGCGGTGGGGCAGGGGATGAAGATCCTCGGCGCGCAATTCGTCTTTGGCCGCACCATCGACGAAGCCTTGGCGCGCGCCAAACCCGAGCAGGCGAAGGGACTTAGCCACAGCTTCGACATGCTCGGCGAGGCCGCCAAGACCCACGCCGACGCCGCCCACTATGCCGCCGCTTACGCCGGCGCGCTCGACCGCATCGCCGCCAGCGCGAAAGGCGGGTTTCGCGCCGCGCCCGGCATTTCGGTCAAACTCTCGGCGCTCCACCCGCGCTTCGAATTCGCCCACGCCGACGAAGCCAAGGCGGCGATGCTGCCGGTGCTGCGCAACCTCGCCGTCAAGGCCAGCGCAGCCGACGTCCATTTCACCATCGACGCCGAGGAAGCCGATCGCCTCGAATTATCGCTCGACATCATCGAGGCACTCGCCGCCGATGATGGGCTGTTCGCCAACAACTGGGGCGGCTTCGGCCTGGCGATCCAGGCCTATCAGAAGCGCGCCGTGCCACTGGTCGGCTGGGTTGCCGATCTTGGCCGCAAGACCCGTCGCCGGCTGATGGTCCGGCTGGTCAAGGGCGCTTATTGGGACAGCGAGATCAAGGCGGCGCAGGTTGCCGGGCTCGACGACTATCCAGTGTTCACCCGCAAGGTCGCGACCGACGTCTCTTACCTCGCCTGCGCCAAGGCGATGCTCGCCGCCGACGCCGTGATCTACCCCGCCTTCGCCACTCACAACGCCACCACGATCGGCGCGATCAAGGCGCTCGCTGGAGGCAAACCGCTCGAGTTCCAGCGGCTCCACGGCATGGGCGAGGGGCTGTATGAGGAACTGGCGTCGCTAGAGCGCGAAATGGGGCAACCGCAGACCCCGGTGCGGATCTATGCGCCGGTTGGTAGCCACAAGGAATTGCTTGCCTATCTCGTCCGGCGTCTGCTCGAGAACGGCGCCAATTCGAGCTTCGTCAATCGCATCGCCGACGACGAGATCCCGCTCGAGGCACTGGTCCGCGATCCCGTCGCCGAGCTGTCGGCCATGACGCCCAAGCGCAACGCCGCGATCGCGCTGCCCAGCGCGATCTTCGGCAAGGGCCGCCGCAACAGCGCTGGCTGCGACCTCAGCGACCCGCTGGTCCGCGAACCGCTGCTCGACCGCCTGCGCAGTCTAGAAACCAGGAATTGGAACGCCAAGCCGACGATGGGGCAGGGCGGGACACCGCGTGCCGTCGTATCACCCTTCGATACGCAGTTGGTCGTCGGCCAGGTCAGCGATGCCGACGCAGCCGCCGTCGACGCAGCGGCTCGCGCTGCGTCTCCCGCCCAGCATGACTGGGACGCGCTCGGCGGCGTGGAGCGGGCCCGTCTGCTCGACCTTGCCGCCAACCTGTTCGAGGCTCGCCGCGAGTTGTTTTACTCGCTGTGCATCCGCGAGGCCGGCAAGACCCTCCCCGACGCCGTCCTCGAAGTGCGCGAGGCGGTCGATTTCCTCCGCTTCTACGCTGCCGAAGCCCGGGCGAAGTTCGACCGGCCAACGTCATTGCCCGGGCCGACCGGCGAGCTCAACGAATTGCGGCTTCACGGACGCGGGGTGTTCGCCTGTATTAGCCCGTGGAATTTCCCGCTCGCCATCTTCATCGGCCCGGTCGCAGCGGCACTGGCGGCGGGCAACGCAGCGCTGGCCAAGCCGGCCGAGCAGACGCCGCTGATCGGCGCGCTCGCCATCGAGCTCATGCACGAGGCGGGGATCCCGCGCGCCATCGTCCAGCTCGTCCCGGGCGATGGCTCGACAGGTGCGGCGCTGACCGCCCACCCGCTTATCGCTGGCGTCGCCTTCACCGGGTCGACCGATACCGCGCGCAAGATCAACCGCGGCCTGGCCGAACGGCCTGGACCGATCATCCCGCTGATCGCCGAGACCGGCGGCCAGAATGTCATGATAGTCGATTCGTCGGCGCTGCCCGAACAGGTTACCCGCGATGTCATCTGGTCGTCGTTCCAGAGCGCCGGCCAGCGCTGCTCGGCGCTGCGGGTACTGTTCGTCCAGGACGATGTCGCCGACAGCATGCTCGAGATGATTGCGGGTGCCATGCAAGCGCTGACGGTCGGCGACCCGCGCGACCTCAGGACCGATGTCGGCCCGGTGATCGACGAGGACGCCAAGCGCGTGCTCGACGACCACATCGCCGAACTCACCGGCAAGGCAAAGCTGCTCGCCATGCTCGAACTGCCTGATCTTCCCGGACACTTCGTCGCCCCGACGATGATGGAAATCGCGAGCCTGGCCGACCTCGCCGCTGAGCATTTCGGTCCGGTCCTCCACGTCGTGCGCTGGAAATCGGGCGAACTCGAGGCCGTCATCGACGCAATCAACGCCACCGGTTTCGGCCTGACACTCGGCCTGCAAAGCCGGATCGACACGACGCGGACGCTGGTCGAACGCCGCGCCCGCGTCGGCAACTTCTACGTCAACCGCAACCAGATCGGCGCGGTGGTCGAAAGCCAGCCGTTCGGCGGCGAAGGACTTTCGGGAACTGGCCCCAAGGCCGGCGGCCCACATTATGTCGCGCGCTTCGCCACCGAGCGCGTGACCTGCATCGACACCACCGCGGCGGGTGGCAACGCGACCCTGATGGCCTCTGTTTGATCGAAGAACGGTGCCAGCCAGCGCCTCGGGAACCAACAGCGATGGCTCCCCGGGCCTGATTCGAACAGGCGACCATTCGATTAACAGTCGAACGCTCTACCGCTGAGCTACCGGGGAACACCTCGTCGTACGAAGCGAGGCCCCCTTTAGCGCCGCGACGTTCCAAGGCAAGCCCCCAGCGCTCAATCAGTGCGCAAATTGCTCCAGCGTGATCCGCTCGTCGAGGGCGTGTTCGGGGTCGAACAACAAGGTTAGCGTCGGGCCCTTCGACAGGCAGACGTCGACCGTCACTACGTCGCGCACTTCATACTGGTCGGCCACCGCCGATACCGGCCGGTTGAGCGGATCAAGGACGCGAAATCGGATCACGACATCGTCCTGCAGGATCGCGCCCTGCCAGCGGCGTGGGCGGAACGGGCTGATCGGCGTCAGTGCGAGCAGTTTCGCGGCGAGCGGCAGGAGCGGACCGTGGGCGGACAGGTTGTAGGCGGTCGAACCTGCCGGCGTCGCCACTAGCACCCCGTCGCAAACCAGCTCCGGCATGACGACACGGCCGTTGACGCTAACCTCGATCTTGGCGGTCTGGCGGGTTTCGCGGAGCAGCGAGACTTCGTTTATCGCTGCGCGGATAACGGTCCCTCCGTCGATCGTCGTCGCCGTCATGGTCAGCGGGGTGACCTTGATCGCCTTGGCATTGGCGATTCGTTGCGCCAGCCGGTCGAGCCGCCAGTCGTTCATCAGGAAACCGACCGTTCCGCGGTTCATCCCGAACACCGGGCGCGGCGCTCCCTGCTCGAGCATCAGGTGCAGCGTCTGCAGCATGAACCCATCA
Organism: Sphingomonas sp.; assembly: GCF_025362505.1. Lineage (GTDB taxonomy): Bacteria > Pseudomonadota > Alphaproteobacteria > Sphingomonadales > Sphingomonadaceae > Sphingomicrobium. Next base: position 4,734 of record NZ_JANYGG010000057.1, read on the forward strand.
CCGCCCAGGGCCACCAGCGTGTCGGCCGTCTGAGCCTCCTCCCAGCGGTAACGCGTCCGGAGCAATCCGGCGGCGACCTGTGCAACCTCGGTGCCCGACGCGAGCAGCCCGACGCCGGCAAGCGCACGGCGCGACGAGGTGGACGGGGGATGGGCCTCGCGATTCATGCGCGGAGCATAGGGATTTCATGACGCCGCGCCACTGTCCCGCGATGGGTCGGCACGATTGCGCGACTTCCTTCCTGGTTCGTGTCGGCCCAGGGGTCGAAGGAATGGTCGATTTTCCAAATTGTCGAGCCCGGGAGGGCAAAGACCTGGACAAGCGCGCGTCCGACACGCCGGTGCCGCAACCGTTGCCAATAGAGCGCGACCATGAACTTGAGCGGGCGATCGCCCGTGATCAGTTCGCGATCCTGTTCCAGCCGCAGATCGAGCCCGGTACCGGCCGGGTCGTCGGTGTGGAAGCCCTCGCCCGCTGGGACCGAGAAGCCGGCCCCGAGGCTTTGTTCGCCCGCGCCGCTGCGCACGGCTTGAGCGAGCGGCTGTCGCGCGTCGTCCAGCGCAAGGCACTCCGCACGGCCGGCAATTGGCGCGGTCCGCTCCAAGCCCTGCGGGTTTCGATCAACCTCATCCCCCAGGACCTGACGCGCGACGGCTATGTCGGCTGGCTGCTTGCGGAGATTGAGGCCGCTGGACTGCGGCCCGAGCGAGTGACCGTCGAAATCACCGAATCGAGCCTGATCTCGGACCAGCCGGCCGCCGCGGCGCGACTCGCCTGCCTGCGCGCCGCCGGGGTGCAGATCGCGATCGACGATTTTGGCACCGGATATTCGAGCCTCGCGTATCTGACGACCCTGCCGCTCGACACGCTCAAGATCGATCGCGCGATGATCGCCGACCTCGTGGGCGGGTCGCGCGACCGGATCGTGGTCCGCGCGATGATCCACCTCGCGCGCGAACTTGGTCTCAAAGTCGTCGTCGAGGGCGTTGAATCGGTTGAGCAACTGCTGCTCGTCGCCGACTGGGGCTGCGACCTTTACCAGGGATTCCTTGGGGCGGGCGCGCTCGACTGCGATGAGCTCGAGCGCTTCGTCACCGCCTCACTGGCGCAAACCGCCTGACGCTCACGCCGGCTCGAGCTCTTTCTTCAACGCCGCCTCACCCGCCGCCAGCACCCGCGCCAGCCCGCGCGACAATTGCACCGCGCCGGTCAGCCGCGCCTCGTCGCTCGGCCAGTCGCGCGATACGACCAGTTTGCTGTCGGGCCGCAACCTGGCCGCGCCTTTCAACCGCTCGACATAGGCGAACAGCCCGGCAAGATCGGGGAAGCCGTCGGGAACGAAGGTCACCACCGCACCCTTGGCGCCGACGTCGAGCTTGGCGATCCGCGCCTTGCGGCAATTGATCTTGGTCTCGACGATCTGGAGCAGGTTCGATGTCTCCTGGGGCAGGGGCCCGAACCGGTCGATCAGTTCGGCGGCAAAGGCCTCGACCTCCTGCCGGTCGTCGAGTTCGGCCAGCCGGCGGTACAGACCCATCCTGAGGTCGAGATCGAGCACATAGGTTTCGGGGATGAGGATCGGCGCCTCGACGCTGATCTGCGGCGCATATTCCTCGCGGCGCTCGCCGCCGCCCGCCTTCATCTCGAGGATCGCCTCCTCGAGCATCGACTGGTAGAGCTCGAACCCGACTTCCTTGATGTGCCCCGACTGCTCGTCGCCGAGCAAATTGCCCGCACCACGAATATCTAGGTCGTGGCTGGCGAGCTGGAACCCCGCACCGAGGCTGTCGAGATTGGCCAGTACCTGCAGTCGTTTGTCGGCGCCTTGAGAGATGCTGCGATCAGGAGTGGTCGTGAGATAGGCATAGGCACGGGTCTTCGATCGCCCGACGCGCCCGCGCAGCTGGTATAATTGCGCCAGCCCGAACCGGTCGGCGCGATGCACCACCAGCGTGTTCGCACTCGGGATATCGAGCCCGCTCTCGACGATCGTGGTTGACAGCAAGACGTCGTATTTGCGGTCGTAGAAGGCGCTCATCCGCTCCTCGACCTCAGACGGACTCAACTGCCCATGCGCAGTGATCGCGCGCACTTCGGGTACTTCCTCGCGCAGCCATTCCTCGATGTCAGCGAGATCGGCGATCCGCGGAACGACATAGAAGCTCTGCCCGCCGCGATAATGTTCGCGCAGCAGCGCCTCGCGGATAACCACCGGATCGCGCGGAGTGACATAGGTCCGCACCGCCAGCCGGTCGACCGGCGGGGTCTGGATCACCGATAGTTCGCGCAGGCCCGACATCGCCATCTGCAGCGTGCGCGGGATCGGGGTCGCGGTCAGGGTAAGGACATGGACGTCGGCCCGAAGCGCCTTCAGCCGCTCCTTGTGGGTCACTCCGAAATGCTGTTCCTCGTCGACAATGACGAGCCCCAACTTCTTGAACTTGATCGTCTTCGCCAAAAGAGCGTGGGTGCCGATAACGATATCGACCGTGCCCTTTTCCAAGCCTTCCCTGGTTTTTTTCGTCTCGGCCGCCGTGACCAGCCGCGACAGTCGCCCGACCTCGATCGGGAAGCCCTTCATCCGCTCGACGAAATTGTTGAAATGCTGGCGGACTAGCAGAGTGGTCGGGCCGATCAGCGCGACCTGATAGCCCGCCATCGCCGCGACGAAGGCGGCGCGCAGGGCGACCTCGGTCTTGCCGAAGCCGACGTCGCCGCACACCAGTCGGTCCATCGGATTGCCAGCCGCGAGGTCGCCGATCACCTCCTCGATTGCACGATCCTGGTCGTCGGTTTCCTCGAACGGGAACCGGTCCACGAACGAGGCGTAAGCGCTGTCGACTTCGATCACCGCGCCCGGCCGGGTCGCGCGCATCGCGGCGGTCTTGATCAGCTCGCCCGCAATCTCGCGGATCCGCTCCTTCATCCGCGCCTTGCGCCGCTGCCACGCCTCGCCGCCGAGCCGGTCCAGCGGGGCCTTCTCGCTCTCAGAGCTGCCGTAGCGGGTCAGCACGTCGATATTCTCGACCGGGACGTAGAGCTTGTCGCCGCCGGCATACTCGAGCGCGACGCAATCGTGCGGCGCCTTGCCGACCATGATCGAGGTCAGTCCGTCGTAGCGCGCCACGCCATGATCAGCGTGGACGACGAGATCACCGGGCGACAGGGTCGCGAGTTCGGCCAGAAACGCGTCGGCGCTCTTGCGGCGCTTCTTCCGCCTTACGAGCCGATCGCCGAGCATGTCCTGCTCGGTGAGCACCGCGACTTCGGGCGTGGTGAAGCCATGGTCGAGCGGCAGCACCAGCAGCACAGCATCGGCCTTGGCGCCGAGCGCTTCCTGCCACGTATCGGCCTGCTTGATCCGCTCGAGGCCATGGTCGGCGAGCAGCCCGGCAAGCCGTTCGCGCGCGCCGCGGCTATAGCTCGCGAGCACGACCTTATGCTTTGATTTCTTTAGCTTGGCGGCGTGATCGACGACCGCTTCATAGATGTTGACGTTCTGCGCTCGCTCGGGCGCGAAGTCGCGCGCGCCTTCGACACCGAAGTCGATGGTCTGCTCGCTCGCCGGCTCGGGAAAGGTCGAGGCGCGGTGGATCCGGCGACCCTCGATCGCCCCGCGCCACTCCTTGTCCGACAGGTACAAGGTCGACGGCGGCAACGGTCGATAGCTGCCGGGTTCGGCGACCATCGCCTGCTCGCGATTGGCGAAATAGTCCTGGATCGCCTCCGACCGGGTCTCGTGCGAGCCATCGGCGCCGGGATCGCGCAGGATCACGTCATGCTCGCCGAGATGGTCGAACAGCGTCGACAATTTCTCCTCGAACAGCGGCAGCCAATGCTCCATTCCCGCCAGTCGCCGCCCATCGCTGACCGATTGGTACAGCGGATCACCGGTCGCATTGGCGCCGAACGTTTCGCGATAGCGCGCGCGGAACCGCTTGATGCTCTCCTCGTCGAGCAGCGCCTCGGACGCCGGCATCAGCGTGAACGCCTCGGCTGGGCCCGTCGTCCGCTGATCCGCAGGGTCGAAACGCCGCATCGTCTCGATCTCGTCGCCGAAGAAATCGAGCCGGATCGCGGTGCTCTGGCCTGCCGGGAACAGGTCGATCAGCGATCCGCGCACGGCATAGTCGCCCGCGTCATGGACCGCGTCGGTGCGCTGGTAGCCGTTGGCGCCGAGCAGCTTGATCAGCGCATCGCGATCGATCCGCTCGCCCTCGGCCAGCCGCCGCGTGAGTTGGCGAATCCGGAACGGAGTCAGCATCCGCTGCGCCGCCGCATTCGCCGTGGTTACAAGCAGTTGCGGCCCCTTGCGTGGAATCTGCAGCAACTGGAGCGTCGCCAGGCGCTCGGCCATCACCCGCAGCGCCGGCGACGCGCGGTCGTAAGGCAGGCAGTCCCACGCCGGCAGGGTCAGCACCTCGACCTCGGGCGCGAACACCGGCACGGTGTCGGCCAGCGCCCGCATGGCGGCTTCGTCGGCGGCGAGGATCACCGCGCGCCCGCTCTTTGCCGTGCCATCGGCGGCGCGCGCGAGGTCTGCGGCGAGCCACGGCAGGAATCCGGTCGGGACTGCTGCCAGGATCAGCGGTTCGCCCGCCTTCAATATCCGGGAAAGCGCGTCGTTCACTTGAAAACCTTGATAAAGTCGAGCCGCCGAAGTTCGTCCATCATCGCGCCCTGATAGCGCTCCGGCACCGGCTGGGCTCCGATCGCCCACGCCATGATGTCGACGTCGGTTTCCTCGAGCAGATCGGCGAACCAGTCGCGCTCAGCTTCGCCCCACACAGCGTGATGAGAATCGAAAAACCCGCCGATCATCATGTCGGCCTCGCGCGTTCCGCGGTGCCAGGCGCGATATTTGAACGCTCGTATTATTTCGTCCACTTGCCCGATCCCGACGCGAAAAAGTCCCGCCGGCGAGGATCGCCGCGGGTGGTGATGGTGCATGTAGGCGCTCGGGCCGCTTGGCGCTAGGGAAGGGGAATGCGCCCCGAGATCCTCAATCCCCTGTTCGCCGAGGTTGAAGTGCTCAAGGGCGTCGGCCCGGGAATTGCCAAGGCGCTCGCCCGCCTCGGCCTGACGCGCGCGGTCGACCTCGCCTATCATCTGCCCACCGGCACGATCGATCGGCTCCGCGTGCCCGCCGCAGCTGGAACGATGCTCAGCCGCATCCTGATCCTCGACGTGACCCCGTTCGACAGCCGTTCGCCGGCGGGGAAGGGACCGACCCGGATCTTTGCCGTCGACCGCGACGGCAACACCATCACCCTGACCTTCTTCAACAATCCCGGTTGGGCGAAGAAGCAGCTTCCGCTCGGCGAGCAGCGCACCGTGTCGGGCAAGCTGGAAGCCTTTGGCGACGAGTGGCAGATCATTCACCCCGAAATCCTCGAGGGCGGGGCCGAACCACCGCTGAGCGAGGCCATCTATCCGCTGACCGAGGGCATCGCCAATCGCCGGATGCGCGAGCTGGCCCTGACCGCGCTCCAGCGCGCGCCGGAGTTGCCGGAATGGATCGAGCCGTCGTTGCTGCAGCGCGACGGGTGGCGGCCGTGGCGTATGGCGCTGGCCGAAGCTCATGTAGATCCGCTCGCAACTGACGTCCGCAAGCGCTTGGCCTATGACGAGATTTTTGCCAACCAGCTCGCGCTTATGCTGATCCGCCAGCACGCCCGGCGGCGCAAGGGCGTGCCGCTCGCCGGCGACGAGCGGCTGACCAGCGCGCTCCAGCTGCCTTATCAGCTAACGAGCGCGCAGGCCCGTGTCGCGCAGGAAATCCGGAGCGATATGGCGCAGGCCGCGCCGATGCTCCGCCTACTCCAGGGCGATGTCGGGTCGGGCAAGACGCTCGTCGCGCTGCTGGCGATGCTCGAGGCGGTCGAGGCGGGGGCGCAGGCAGCGTTCCTCGCCCCGACCGAAATCCTCGCGCGCCAGCATTTCGCCACCCTCCAGCGCCAGCTCGACGCACTCGGCGTGCGCGTCGCGATCCTCACCGGGCGCGACAAGGGCCGCGCTCGCGAAGCGGTGCTGATGGGGCTGGCGGACGGGTCGATCGACATCCTCGTCGGCACGCACGCGATCTTTCAGGAGAAGGTCGCCTACAAGCGCCTTGGCCTGGTCGTGATCGACGAACAGCACCGCTTCGGCGTGTCGCAGCGGCTGCTGCTGACCGAAAAGGCCGCGCATCCGCCGCACCTGCTGGTGATGACCGCGACCCCGATCCCGCGCACGCTGACGTTGACCCAGTTTGGCGAGATGGACGTCAGCCGGCTCGACGAAATGCCGCCGGGTCGCACGCCGGTCGAAACGCGGGTGATCAGCGACGAGAAACTGCCCGAGGTGGTCGACGCGCTCGGCCGCCACATCGCGGCCGGGGGCCAGGCCTATTGGGTATGCCCGCTGGTCGAGGAGAGTGAGAAGAGCGATTCTGCCGCCGCTGAACAGCGCGCCGCGGTGCTTCGCCTGCGCTTCGGGCCGGACAAGGTCGGGCTGGTGCACGGGCGGATGAAGGGCGTGGAGAAGGATGACGTCATGGCGTCATTCGCCGCCGGTCACCTCGCGGTGCTGATCGCCACGACGGTGATCGAGGTCGGGGTCGACGTGCCCAACTCGACTCTGATGATCATCGAGGACGCCGAGCGGTTCGGCCTGGCGCAACTCCACCAGCTGCGCGGGCGCGTCGGGCGCGGGGCGGGGGCATCGACCTGCCTGCTGATCCGGGGTCAGCAACTCAGCGAGACCGGGCGCGCGCGGCTCGCCCTGATGAGGGAGACCAATGACGGGTTCCGCATCGCCGAGGAAGATTTGCGGCTGCGCGGTCCGGGCGAGATCCTCGGCACGCGCCAGTCGGGCGAACAGCAGTTCCGCGTCGCGACGCCGGAGCAGGTGTCCGAGCTGGTGCCGATGGCGACCGACGATGCGCGGCTGCTGCTCGATCGCGACGGCGGGCTGGCGAGCGAGCGCGGGCAGGCGGCGCGGATCGCGCTCTATCTGTTCGAGCGCGACCAGGCGATCGATCTGATCAGGAGCGGTTAGCGGGTCAGCAGCCCGTGTTTCTTCTTGCCGAGGCTGAGCTTCACTGGTGTGTCGCCGACCGTCACAACCAGATGCGGATCGCTCACCGGTTCACCGTCGACCTTCACCGCGCCCTCGCCGATCTTGCGCCGCGCCTCGCCGTTAGAACTAGCGAAGCCGAGGCCGACCAGTGCCGCGACGACGCCGATCTCGCCCCCGGTGGCGAGGCTTGGCAAATTCTCGTCCGAGGCACCCTGAGCGAAGGTGCGATGGGCGGTCTCTTCGGCAGCCTCGGCGGCTTCTTCGCCGTGGAGCAGCGTGGTCGCGGCGGTGGCGAGGGCGATCTTCGCCTGGTTGATGTCCGCCCCCTCCAGCGCGCCGAGCCTGGCGATCGCCTCAAGCGGCAGGTCGGTGAACAGCTTGAGGAACCTGACCACGTCCCCGTCCTGGGTGTTCCGCCAGAACTGCCAATAGTCGTAGGGCGAAACCCGGTCGGCGTTGAGCCACACCGCTCCCGCCGCGGTCTTGCCCATCTTGCCGCCATCGGCGGTGGTGATCAGCGGGGTGGTCAGGCCGTAGAGCTCGGCGCCGTCCATGCGGCGGGCGAGCTCGAGGCCGTTGACGATATTGCCCCACTGGTCCGACCCGCCCATTTGCAGCCGCACGCCCGAGCGGCGGGCAAGTTCGGCAAAGTCGTAGGCCTGCAGGATCATGTAGTTGAATTCGAGGAAGGTCAGCGGCTGTTCGCGGTCGAGGCGGAGCTTGACCGAGTCGAAGGTCAGCATGCGGTTGATGGTGAAGTGGCGTCCGACATTGCGCAGGAACTCGACGTAGTTCAACCGGTCGAGCCAGTCGGCGTTATCGACGATCACCGCGTCGGTGGGACCATCCCCGAACGTCAGGAAGCGTTCGAACACGCCCCTGATGCCAGCGATGTTGGCGGCGATGTCGTCGCTGGTGAGCAGTTTGCGACTCTCGTCCTTGCCCGAGGGATCGCCGACCTTGGTCGTGCCGCCGCCCATCAGGACGACCGGCTTGTGCCCGGCCTGCTGCAGGCGGCGGAGCATCATGATCTGCACCAGACTGCCGACGTGGAGCGACGGCGCGGTCGCGTCGAAGCCGATGTAGGCCGGGATGACCTGCGTCTGCGCCAAGGCGTCGAGCGCCGCGGCGTCGGTTGCCTGATGGATATAGCCGCGCTCGTCGAGAGTGCTGAGGAGGGTAGATTGGTAGGTCATGCTGGAAAGCGACTAGCCGAGCCCGCGTTGTTCGTCATCCCCGCGCATGCAAAGACCCGGCGCAGCGAAGAAAAACCGGGTTCCCGCTTTCGCGAGAATGGCGATAGGATGCGAGTATGCAGTCGTTCGCTCTCATCCCTCATCCGGATACGCCCCCCGCTGGCGCGCCGTTCAAGCTGTGGGTCAATGTTGATCGTTCGGCCTCGTTCGGGCTGATGGCGACGGCGAACATCTTCTTCTGCGTGGCCGCGCCGGCCTCTCGGTTTGTTATTCCCGCAACCGACGAGCCGGATCGCGCCGACGAGCTGTGGCAAACAACCTGTTTCGAAGCTTTTCTTCGACCGGGCAGCGCGCCGGGTTATGCCGAATGGAACTTCGCTCCGTCCGGCGACTGGGCGGCTTATTCGTTCAGCGGATATCGCGAAGGGATGACGAAGGCCGATTTGGGCGCGCCGCCCTACGTCCGGTTCGAGGACAATCTCATTTGGTGGGGAGTTGGCGCGACGATTGCGGTGCCGTCGGACGAGAAATTCGCGCTCGGCCTGTCGGCGGTGCTGGAGGAGGCCGACGGGACGAAAAGCTATTGGGCGCTCGCCCACCCCGCCGGGCCGCCCGATTTCCATCATGCCGATTGCTTCACGGCGAAGCTTGGTTAGGCAGCGGGAATGACCCTGTTCGGAATCGACCGGCTGATCGCCGACCCCGCGCTTCGTGCGCCGCTCGAGGGAAAGAGGGTTGCGCTGGTTGCGCATCCGGCGTCGGTGACGAAGGAGCTCGACCACTCGCTCGATGTGCTTGCTCCGCTTTTGAACCTCACTGCTGCGTTCGGGCCGCAGCATGGGCTGAAGGGCGACAAGCAGGATAATATGGTCGAGAGCGCGGATTATCGCGATCCCGGCCTCGGCATCCCGGTGTTCAGCCTTTACGGCGAGGTGCGGCGGCCGACCGCGGCGATGATGGCCGAGTTCGATGTGGCGCTGATCGACCTGCAGGACCTCGGCTGCCGGATCTACACCTTCATCACGACCTTGCTCTACATGCTCGAGGCCGCCGCCGAACATGGCAAGGCGGTATGGGTGCTCGATCGGCCCAACCCCGCCGGTCGTCCGGTCGAGGGTACGGCGCTGCTTCCCGGTTGGGAGAGCTTCGTCGGGGCGGGGCCGATGCCGATGCGGCACGGGCTGACGCTGGGCGAGCTTGGTCACTGGTTCATCGATCATTTCGCGATCGACGTCGATTATCGCGTGGTATCGATGGAGCGGTGGCAGCCCGATGCCGGACCGGGGTATGGCTGGCCGCCCGAGTGGCTGTGGATCAACCCCAGCCCCAACGCCGCCAGCCTCAACATGGCGCGCGCCTATGCCGGGACGGTGATGATCGAGGGCGCGACGTTGAGCGAGGGGCGGGGAACCACGCGTCCGCTCGAAGTGCTGTTCGGCGCGCCCGACATCGACGCTGGCGCGGTTCTCGAAGAGATGCGGCGGTTTGCTCCTAAATGGCTCGAAGGCTGCGCGATCCGGCAAGTGTGGTTCGAGCCGACGTTCCACAAGCACGCCAAAACGCTGTG
>NZ_JANYGG010000094.1 GCF_025362505.1 Sphingomonas sp.
AGCGCAGGGTCTCGCCGAGCGGGATATCCCCGATTATGTCGTTCCCGACGGCACGTCGAAGATCACCTTCACGCGCGTGCCCAAGCTCGACGAAGTGCCCTATCCGGTGAAGATGGAGCCCAACCTCGTCGTCGAATTCTATTCGCGCTGATCGGGTTCGCCCTGTCGTGATACGAGAAGGCGATCCTCAGGGGTCGCCTTTTTCGTTTGCAAGTTTCGTGGAGTGATAATGACCATTCCCCTGCCCGAATGGGCGCCGCACGAAGCGCTGTGGATCGGCTTTCCGTCGGACCGCTCGCTATGGGCAGAGGACCTCGCCCCCGCCCAGCAGGAAGTCGTCGAGTTCGCCCGCGCGATCCACGCGGATGGCAAGGGCGAAGCGGTGTGGCTGGTCACGGCGGACGAGGCGGGGGCGACCGTCGCGCGCAAGCTGGCGCCGTTTGCGCGGGTGATCCACGAGCCGTTCGGCGATGTGTGGCTGCGCGACACCGGTGCGATCGTCACCGGGTCGGGGCGCAATCGCCGGGCGCAGGGGTTCGGGTTCAATGGCTGGGGCGGCAAATATGACCTTCCCGGCGATGACAGCATCGGCGAGCGGCTGAGCGCCGAGGCCGGCTTGCCTTTTGCGAAGGCCGACTGGATCCTCGAGGGCGGCGCGATCGATGGCGACGGGTCGGGCAGCTTCATCACCACCGAGCAGTGCCTGCTCAACCCCAACCGCAATCCCGGCCTGTCACGCGCCGACATCGAACAGCGCCTCGCGCGCGACCTTGGCGCCGACCGCATCGTGTGGCTCGGCGAAGGTTTGGCGAACGACCATACCGACGGCCATGTCGATAATCTTGCCCGCTACGTCGCGGCGGGCCGGGTCGCCATCCCGACCGCCGGGCGCAACGATCCCAATCGCGCGGTCTATCAGGATGCTGCCAAGCGCCTCGCCACGGCCGGACTCGACGTCGTCACCCTCCCCTCGCCCGGGCTCATTGAGCGCGACGGCGAGATGGTCCCGGCGAGCTACATGAACTTCGTCATCGGCAACGCCGCGGTGGTCGTACCGATTTACGGCGCCCCGCTCGACGAGGCGGCGGTCGAGGTCGTCCAGGCGATCTTCCCCGACCGCAGGGCGATCGGCCTGCGCGCCGACCATCTCCTCACCGGCGGCGGAAGCTTCCATTGCATCAGCCAACAGGTGCCCAGATGACCAAACTAACCGTCGCCGCGCTCCAACTCGCGTTTACCGAAGACACGCAGCGCAACATCGCCAACGTCTCCGACCTCGTTCGCGAGGCGGCGGGCAAAGGCGCACGGGTCGTCCTTCCACCCGAGCTGTTCCAAGGCCCCTATTTCTGCCGCACGCAGAACGAGAACAACTTCGCCACCGCCCGCGTCATGGCCGAACACCCCTCAGTCATTGCGATGCAGAAGCTCGCCGACGAGCTCAACCTGTGGATCCCGACCAGCTACTTCGAGCTCGACGGCCACCACCATTACAACAGCCTCGCGATGATCGGCCCCGACGGCAAAATCGCCGGCAACTACCGCAAGAGCCACATCCCCGACGGCCCCGGCTATCAGGAGAAATTCTATTTCCGCCCGGGCAATACCGGGTTCAAGGTGTGGCCGGTCGCCGGAGACTTTGGGGCGACCACGCTCGGCGTCGGCATCTGCTGGGACCAATGGTATCCCGAGGTCGCGCGATCGATGATGCTGATGGGGGCGCAAATCCTGTTCTACCCGACCGCGATCGGCACCGAGCCCCACGACCCCGACCTCGACACGTCACGCCTTTGGCGAAGGGCGATGATCGGCCATGCTGTGTCGAACGTCGTGCCGATCGTCGCCGCGAACCGCATCGGCACCGAAGGCGGCCAGCGATTCTACGGCCACAGTTTTATTTGTGATGAGCGGGGCGACCTGCTGGCGGAGTTCGGCGCGGATGAGACGGGCGTTCTGGTCGCCGAACTCGACCTCGATCTCGCGCGAAAACATCGTGCGGCGTTCGGCTTCTTCAGGGACCGGCGGCCAGAGCTTTATGGGCGGTTGGTTGAGGATGTTTGACCGCTGAGAGCTTTTACATTCAAGAAATTATGGTGAAGCCGACGGTCGCGCCCACTTGGACAGCTACAATAAGCTGCAGCATAGTGGAAAACGGCTCCTTCCGAGTCTTGTGTCGAAAGATTTGCCTGCCAAGAAATGCCGCAGGAGAGCCGCCGAGAATGGCCAGCAAAAGCAGGTCGGACTCGCGGACTCGCCATTCGCCGGCCTGCGCGCGACGCTTGTCGAACCAGAAACACAGAAGCGTTACGCAGTTTACCGCGACGACCGCGACACCAACATAAATCCAGATCATGCCCGAACTATATTGGTCATTGGTGAAAAAGTAGTTGGCTTGACGAGACCGCGATTGCTGCTTCGAAAACCCCCTCGAACATCGCCGCGTCCAGTCTGCGCGTGTTCTGGTTGTAGCGCGAGCAGTGATAGCTCGACAGCAGGGTGACCGCTCCCGCGCGATACTCCGCCCCATGCCCAAACTTCGTCGCGCTCGGCTTGAGCCCCAGCGCGCGGGCGGCGGCGACGTGGGCGATCTGGCCTAGCGCGATGATCACCCGCACCTTGGGCAGCGCGGCGAGGGACGCCTCAAGGAACGGGCGGCAATGGGCGATCTCTGCGGGCTCGGGCTTGTTCTGGGGGGGCAGGCATTTGACCGCGTTGAGGATCACCGCCCCCTTGAGCCGCAGCCCGTCGCCCCGCTCGGCCGCGAACTCACCCTCGCTCAACCCGAACTTGGCGAGCGTCGCGTAGAGTAGTTCCCCCGCGAAATCCCCGGTGAACGGCCGCCCCGTCCGGTTCGCACCATGCTTGCCCGGCGCAAGCCCGACGATCGCCAGCCACGCCGCGGGATCGCCGAACGCCGGCACCGGCGCATTCCACCAATCGGGGTGCTCCGCCCGCAACTCCTCGCGAAACGCCACCAGCCGGGGGCAGCGCGGGCAATCACGCGATGCTTCGGCAGCTGGGACGGGGGATGGGGCGGCTGGCGCTAGCATCCCCCGTCTTTGCGAGGAGCGAAGCGACGAAGCAATCCATGCGCCGCCGGGTTGCGTCGCCGCGCTCGCAATGACAGGGGCCGCAGGTGAACCATCTCTACGCCATCGCCGTCGGATCGAACCGCCCGCACGGCCGCCACGGCCGACCACCGGGCGTGGTCGCCGCCGCGATCGCCGAACTGGATGCGAAGTTCGGCCTGTTCGACGCCTCGCCGATCATGCTCAATCGGGCAACCGGCGGAGCGGGCCGCGACTTCGCTAATGCCGTCACGCTGGTCGAAAGCGACCTTGAGCCGCCACAAATGCTCGCCGTGCTGCAGGCGATCGAGCGCCAGTTCGGTCGCCGCTCGGGCCGCCGCTGGGGCGCCCGCGTACTCGATCTCGACATCGCCGCGTGGAGCGGTGGCCGCTTCGCCTCGCGCCGCCTGACCATCCCCCACGCCCGCCTTGCCGGGCGCGCCTTCGTCCTCGTGCCCTTAACGGCGGTCGCGCCCGGCTGGCGGCTGGTCGGACCACTCTCGGCACGCCATCTCGCCGCGCGCCTTGCCCACCGCCGCCCGTGCCGCTAACGGCGTCCCCGCGTGGGCCCTTAGCTCAGTTGGTAGAGCAACTGACTTTTAATCAGTAGGTCGCTGGTTCGAA
>NZ_JANYGG010000100.1 GCF_025362505.1 Sphingomonas sp.
GCTGAAAGCATCTAAGCGGGAAGCCTCCCTCAAGATAAGATTTCATCGAGCCGTCGAAGACCACGACGTTGATAGGCCAGGTGTGGAAGCGCGGTAACGCGTGAAGCTAACTGGTCCTAATTGCTCTTTTCGCGCTTGAGAGTCCCACCATCATCGACAATCCTGACACGCCGATCCTTCGGGTGACGCGGTTAGGCCACTGATGCTTCAGTGTGTCATGAGGTTGGGTTTTTTGACTACAACGTTAGATAATTTGCACGGTTTCTAGAACTTCCGCTCCCCTTCACAGGGGTCCCCGGGACGCTTGCGTCCAGGGGTTTTGCGCCAGCCTCATAGCTTGGTGATCATAGCGTCTGTGACCCACCCGATCCCATCCCGAACTCGGCCGTGAAACCAGACTGCGCCAATGGTACTTCAGCTTAAGCTGCGGAAGAGTAGGTCGTCGCCAGGCTTTGAAGCTGGCGCAAATACGGAAGAACCCATTCACAAAGTTAGAAAAAGCCGCTGCCGGGGTTTCCCCCAGCGGCGGCTTTTCTGTTTGCCGAGACGGTAACCCAGCACGCGTGAAGCGTGCCGGATTTGCCGGCTCAGCTGTCGTTGGTGGCGCGGGATGGAGCAGCCCGGTAGCTCGTCAGGCTCATAACCTGAAGGTCGTAGGTTCAAATCCTACTCCCGCAACCAACACCGATTTCAGGGACAACGGCGGCTCCCAAAGCCCGCCTGGCTGGGGTTACCTGACACGGGCCCCCGACGAACAAAGGAAACGACCATGCGTCACCGTAACGCCCATCGCAAATTGCAGCGCACGTCAGCGCACCGCACCGCGCTGTTCCGCAACATGTCGGCCGCGCTGATCAAGCACGAGCAGATTACCACCACCACCGCCAAGGCGAAAGAGCTTCGCCCCTACATCGAGAAGCTGATCACGCTGGCCAAGAAGGGCGGGCTGTCGAACCGTCGCCTCGCCCAGTCGCGGCTGATGGACGACACGCAGCTGACCAAGTTGTTCGACGTCCTCGCCGCGCGCTATGCTGACCGTCAGGGTGGCTATGTCCGTGTCGTCAAGGCCGGTATCCGGCTGTCGGATTCGGCTCAGATCGCGATCATCGAATTCGTCGACCGGGACGTCTCGGCCAAGGGTCAGGACTCGGGCCCGATGATGGGCGATGACGAGGACGAGGCGCTCGCCGCCTGATCAAGCTCACAAAGCTCAAGATAAGGGTCGCTTCGGCGGCCCTTTTTTTATGGCTGGAGCTCGGCGTAGCGCGCCGGCCGATGCGTCTTCAGCATCGAAGCCAATGTCGCCGAGATGCTCGCCAGCAGCGCCGGCGAGGTCGCGTCGCCCGGATGGACCGCCAACCGCATGACCTTTGGCAGTGGCACCGCGCGTGCCGCCGCCGCGACCGCCAGCGACGACCATCGCCGCATCCTCGTCCGGCTCGCCCAAGTGATCACCGGGCTTTTCGCCAGCACCGCTCCGGTGACCGGATTCCACACTCGCCAATGGTCTTCGGCCAACGCAATTCCTGTCGCCCTCAGCGCGGCATGCGCGCCCTCGCCATACAACCACGCCGGCGCGACGAACCCGGTCACCGCGCGCCCGATAATATCCTCGAGCAGCGCGCGGCCCTCGCGAATCCGCCGCTCCGCCTCGATCGCGCCGAGCCCGAGGAACTCCCCCTCCCCGGCCGTCATGTGCTTCGCCTTGAAGTTCGCTACGCCGGAGTGTGTACCAGTGTCGCGGTGGTACCAGCCGTGCAGGAAGATCTCGTGACCCTCCTCGGCCAAACTGCGCAACCGCGTCGCAAATCGCGTGCCTGGCCGGATCGGCGCTTCGCCCCAATGATCAGGCACGACCAGCAGGGCCGGCCGCTCCACACCCAGCTCGGCAAACCGGGCCTGCAGCGCATCGAACGCGCTTTCGCTGCGCGGGCCGACATCGTGGATCGAGGCGAGCAGCATCCGCGTGGACATCGCCGTCGGATAGGCTGTCGCGAGCATGGCGCCTATAGAAAAAAATGCGGAGATTTAACGCTCATCTTTCGTTCATCGCCGTAAGCGGGTAAGGACGCTCCATGCGGATCGTCGATGTTTGTGCCTTTTACACGCCCCACGGGGGTGGTGTGCGAACCTACATCGATCGCAAGATGAAGGCGCTGCCGGCGCTTGGCCACGAGATCATCGTGATCGCGCCCGGTACCGAGAACTCGGTCGTTGAACGCGGCCCGGGCGCGATCCTCGTGACAATCGCCCAGCCGGCGTTGCCGTTCGACCGCCGCTATCATTTCTTCGACGACCGCGAGGCGCTGCACGACGCGCTCGATGCATGGCGTCCCGATTTCGTCGAAGCCTCGTCGCCTTGGTCGAGCGCGACCAAGGTCGCCCAATGGCAAGGTTCCGCCCCGCGTGCGCTCGTGATGCACGCCGACCCGATGTCGTCCTACGCCTATCGCTGGCTCGGCGGCGTCGCCAGCCGCGATCGCATCGATCGACTGTTCAACCCCTTCTGGCAACATCTTCGCAGCCTCGATGAGGCATTCGACCTGATCGTCAGCCCGGGCGGCAGCCTGTCGCGACGTTTGACTGCGGGCGGGTTGAAAAAGGTCAAGACTGTCGCGCTCGGCGTGGAACCCGGAATATTTCGCCCAGCGCATGCCAGCGCTTCGATGCGCCGTGACCTGCTCGACCGATTGATGCTCCCCGAAGACGGACTGATCCTCGTCGGGGTGGGCCGCTTCGCCGGAGAGAAGCGTTGGCCGATGGTCATCCGCGCAGTGGCCGAAGCGGGTCGGTCGCGTCCGGTCGGACTTTTGCTCGTCGGCAACGGCAAGCAGCGCGCGAAGCTGGAGCAGGAGGCCGTCGGCTCGTCGCACGTCGTCGTCGGGGCGCCGACCGCCGACCGCCATGAACTCGCGACCCTGCTCGCCAGCGCCGACGCGCTGGTCCACGGCTGCGAGAGCGAAACCTTCTGCCTTGTCGCAAGCGAAGCGCGCGCCAGCGGGCTGCCGATCATCGTCCCCAATGTCGGCGGTGCGTTCGACCAGCTCGGCGCCGGTGCCGGCCTCGCCTACAGCGCGGGCAGCGAGGCTTCGCTGCGCGACTCGATCATCCGTTTCTATGACGCGCCCGGCGCCTTCAGCCGAGGCGCGCGAGACGCCGCGCGGGTGCGCACCATGGACCAGCATTTCTGGGAACTGATGGCGCATTATGAACGAATCGCCCAGGTCGAACGGCCGCGCCGCGCCGTGACCCCGACGGCCCGTTCGAACAGGCTTGCGTCGCGCGCCTGACCGCCGCACCGTGGCGCTCATGACCATAAGACCGACCGACTGGACCGCCGCTGCGCAAGCCGCGCACGAAACGACCATCGCGCTGCGCCGCGCAATCCACGCCGACCCCGAGCTCGGGCTCGACTGCCACCGCACCACGGCAAAACTGAAGGCCGCGCTGGCCGGCCTCCCGCTCGACATCCGCGACAGTCAGCGCACGTCGGGCTTCATCGCCCGGCTCGATGGTCGCAAGGCACCCAAAGGTCCGGCGCGCACCGTCCTCCTGCGCGGCGACATGGACGCACTCCCGATTCATGAGGAAACCGGGCTCGATTTCGCCTCCGCCGTCACCGACCACATGCACGCCTGCGGCCACGATACCCATTCCGCCATGCTCGCCGGTGCCGCGAAGATCCTGTGCGAGTGGCGCGACGAGTTTGCCGGCACCATATTGTTCATGTTCCAGCCGGGCGAGGAGGGATTGGCCGGCGCGCGCCACATGATAGAGGAGGGCTTGCCAGACGGCCCCACCCCCGACGCCGCCTTCGCGATGCACATCTTCCCCAACGTGCCCGGCGGCACGATCGCCTGCCGCGACGGGGCGCTTCTGGCGGCGACCGACAAGCTTGCCGCGACGATCATCGGCAAGGGCGGCCACGCGGCGATGCCGCACGATGCCCGCGATCCGATCCCCGTGGCGTGCGAAGCGGTGCTCGCGCTGCAGAACCACATCGCCCGACGCACGACCTTCACCGACCCCGCGATCCTGTCGATCACCCAGATCAACGCCGGCAGCACCCACAATGTCATCCCCGACCGTGTGACCATCGGCGGGACGTTGCGCACCCTCTCGGATGAACGCCGCAGCGCGAGCCGAGACGCGTTTGAACGGATCGTCGTCGGGATCGCCGCGGCGCACGGCTGCACCGCCGAAATCGACATCGAGCCCGGCTATCCCGCGACGATCAATGACCCGCGCGCGGTCGCGCTGGTGAAGGCCTGCGCCGCACAATTGTTCGGCGCCGACGCCTACCATGACATCCCCGCGCCAATCATGGGCGGCGAGGATTTTGCCTACGTCCTCCACAAGGTGCCCGGCGCGATGGCCATCCTCGGCGTCGCCCCGCCCGAGGGCGACGCCGCCACCCGGGCGCCGATCCACAATTCCAAGATGCTGGTCGACGAGGCCGCGCTGGCCCGGGGCGTCGCGATGCACTGTGCGTTCGCCACGCGTTTTCTCGAGACGGGTTGGGATTGAGTCAAAGCCTGCGCGCACACGCACCAAATTTGCGCGGCAGGCTCACTTTAGCCTAACCTTTCGCCCGACCGGACCGCTCGCGCGGCCTTCACGACCGAACAGGAGCCCGCATGGCCACCACCGCATCATCGCCTTCGGCCTCCCTGTCGCCCGCCGAACTGACCATCCGCGGCATCATCCTCGGCGCGATCCTGACCGTCCTCCTGACCGCCGCCAACGTCTATCTCGGGCTCAAGATCGGCATCACCTTCGCCACCTCGATCCCCGCCGCGGTCATCTCGATGGCGATCCTGCGCAATTTCTCCGGCGCGACGATCCAGGAGAATAACATCGTCCAGACCATCGCCTCGTCAGCCGGCACGCTGTCGGCGATCATCTTCGTCCTGCCCGGGCTGATCATGGTCGGCTGGTGGACCGGCTTTCCGTTCTGGCTGTCGACCGCGGTGATCGCGGTCGGTGGCATCCTCGGCGTGATGTATTCGGTGCCGCTGCGCCGCGCGCTCGTCACCGGCTCCGACCTGCCTTACCCTGAAGGTGTCGCGGCAGCCGAAGTGCTCAAGGTCGGCACCGGTGAGGGTGGCGCGGAGGAGAACCGCCGCGGCCTGCTGATGATCGTCTGGGCGTCGATCGCCTCCGCGCTGTACCAGCTGCTCACCTTCATGGGCTTCGTTTCGGCTGAGGCATCCAAGACCTTCCGTTTCGGCGCCGGCGCGACGACCGTCTCGGCGAGCATGTCGATGGCCCTCATCGGCGTCGGCCACCTCGTCGGTATCGCCGTCGGCGTCGCGATGCTGGTCGGGCTCGTGATCAGCTGGGGCGCGCTCGTGCCGATGCTCACCGCCGCCGGGCTCGACGCCAATGCCGCCGATCTGGGCGCGTTCGTCGGCACCATCTTCAAGTCCAAGGTCCGCTTCGTCGGCGCCGGCACGATCGGCGTCGCCGCGATCTGGACGCTGCTCAAGATCATCGGCCCGATCATCGGCGGCATCCGTTCGGCGATCGCCGCGAGCCGCGCTCGCCAGGCTGACGGCAACGCCTCGCTCGACATTACCGAGCGCGACCTGCCGATCGCGATCGTCGGCGGCACTATCCTCCTCTCGATGATCCCGATCGCGTTGCTGCTCGCCGCCTTCGCCAGTTCCGGTCCGATCGCCGCTGCGCCCGGCCTGACCATTGGGGTCACGATCGCGTACATCCTCGCCGCCGGCGTCGTCATCGCCGCGGTGTGCGGCTATATGGCCGGGCTGATCGGCGCGTCGAACAGCCCGATCTCGGGGGTCGGCATCCTCGCCGTGCTCGGCATTTCGCTGATTCTTGCCGCGCTGTTCGGCCACAACCTCCCGCCCGAATCGTCAAAGCCGCTGATCGCCTTCGCGCTGTTCGTGACCGCCATCGTGTTCGGTGTCGCGACCATCTCCAACGACAATCTCCAAGATCTCAAGACCGGCCAGCTGGTCGGCGCCACCCCGTGGAAGCAGCAGGTCGCGTTGATCATCGGCGTCCTGTTCGGCGCCGCCGTCATTCCGCCGATCCTCAACGTCCTCAACACCGCCTTCGGCTTCCAGGGCGCGCCCGGCGCCGGCCCCAACGCGCTCGCCGCGCCGCAGGCCGCGCTGATCTCGAGCATTGCGCAAGGCGTGCTCGGCAACAGCCTCGACTGGAACCTCGTCGGCCTCGGCGTCGCGATCGGGGTGATGGTGGTGATCGTCGACGAACTGCTCAGACGCAGCGGCAAATATTCGCTTCCCCCGCTTGCGGTCGGGATGGGCATCTACCTCCCGATGGCAATCACCCTGCTGATCCCGGTCGGCGCAATCATCGGCTGGGCCTACAACCGCTGGGCACGCACCAGCGCCAACCCCGAATTCGCCGAACGGATCGGCGTGCTCATGGCGACCGGGCTGATCGTCGGCGAAAGCCTGTTCGGGGTCGCCTTCGCGGGCATCGTCGCCGCCACGCGCAGCGATGCGCCGCTCGCGGTGGTGAGCGACTTCCCGCTCGCCGTTCCGCTCGGCCTCATCCTGTTCACCGCCTCGATCGGGCTGCTCTATTTCAAGACCAGGTCCGACGGCGGTGCCCCGCTGCGCGACACCGGCGACGGCACCCTCCCGCCGCGCGAAGCGGGCATCCGCTGATGGCCGAGCCGCTCTACCTTGGCCAGCCGAGCAAGCTCCCCGCCTCTCCGCACGAGGCGGTGCTCGACTATGTCCCCAACCCGCGGTCCGGCGCGCTCTTCCTCGTGCGCTTCGCCGCGCCCGAATTCACCTCGCTCTGCCCGGTCACCGGCCAGCCCGATTTCGCCCATCTCGTAATCGACTATGCGCCCGGCGAGACGATCGTCGAATCGAAGAGCCTCAAGCTGTTCCTCGGCAGTTTCCGCAACCACGCCGGTTTTCACGAGGATGTCACCGTCGGCATCGGCCAGCGTCTCGCCGAGGAAATGACCCCGGCGTGGCTGCGAATCGGCGGATACTGGTACCCGCGCGGCGGAATCCCGATCGACGTCTTCTGGCAAACCGGTGTGCCGCCCGAGGGCCTGTGGGTGCCCGACCAGGGCGTTGCGCCGTACCGGGGGAGAGGCTGATGCGCGATCTCGTCACCACCGCCATGCTCGCCGACGAGCTTGGCGCGCCCGACCTCGTCATCCTCGACGCCAGCCTCGCCCCCCCCGGCAAGCCCGGCGACATGCGCGCCGACTTTGAGCACCAGCACATCCCCGGGGCGCGCTTCCTCGACCTTCCCACGCTGAAGGGCGCCGACTTCGCCGCCACGATGGAACAGCTCGGCGTCGGCAGCGGTGATCGGATCATCGTCTATGACCACAGCCCGCTGCGCAGCGCGACGCGCGGCTGGTGGCTGCTTCGCCAACACGGCGCGGCGCATGTCGCGGTGCTCGACGGCGGGCTCGGCAAATGGCTCGCCGAAGCCCGTGCCGTCGAAAGCGGCCCCGCGCCCGCCCGCGACGCCTCGTTCGCGGCGCGCCCTGACCACAGCCGCAAGGTCAGCAAGGCCGACATCCTCGCCGGGCTCGACGCCCCGCTGCTCGACGCCCGCGATGCCGCTCGCTTCACCGGCCAGTCGAGCGATCCGCGCCCCGGCATCGCCGACGGTCACATCCCCGGCGCCTGCAACCTGCCGTTCGCCGATCTCTATCAGCCCGACGGCACCTTCAAGCCGGTCGACGAACTGCGCGCAGCCTTCGCCGCCGCCAAAATCGATCCCGCACAGCCGTTCGTCGCCAGCTGCGGCTCGGGCGTCACCGCCACTTCGCTGCTGTTCGCGGCGCAACTGCTCGGCAACGACAACGCCAAGATCTACGATGGCAGCTGGACCGAATGGGGCGCCGATCCGGACACCCCCAAAGAGCTCGGACCCGCGCATTCGTGAGCGGCTGATTCATGCCCTCACCCGAAGCGCGGTGCGCTCCGGCCTTGGACGATCAGCTGCCTAGAGGCTGAACAGTTTGTCCAGATCGGCGAGCTCGGAGCGTAGCTCCAGCGCCAGCCGCTCGACCGATTTCGGGTGCGCCGCCGTCCCCGCGTCGCGTTGCGCCGCAAGCATCTCTAGCCCCGCCACCGCCGCCTGCGCCGCCGCGATCGAGCGCGTGTCGAAGCACCGCCGCCGCGCGTCGCTCGCTTCGGGCCAAGCCGTCGGCACGACCGGCGCGGGGGGATCGCCCGGCGCCATACCGGCAACCTGCTCGGCCACGCCCAGCGCGGTGCGGACACTCGCCAGCCGCGCCACCGCCTCCTTATAAGGCGATGCGGTCTCGGTCTCGAACGAGTCGGGCAGGAAGTGGATCATACCGGGGACGTTAACGAAGTCCCGGCTAATATATTATTAAGCGGTCGCGCTGCTTTAGATATCGCGCAGGATCCACCCGCGCTGGGGGATCGTCTCGATGAACTCGGCCCCGTTCGACGCCATCCGCAACTTCTTGCGCAGCTTGGAAATGAACACGTCGATGATCTTGGGCTGCGGCTGGTCGTCGGCGCGGCGATAGAGATGCTTGAGCAGCATCGTCCGCGTCACGACATTGTTGCGCGCATAGGCGAGCAGCTCGAGCACGCGATATTCCATCTCGGTGATCCCGATCGGGTGCCCGTCGATGCGGATCAGCCGCTGCGTCTGGTCGACCGCCAGTCGCCCGCCGCACAGCGTCGGCGGCATGTCCCCGCCGGATGCCTTGATCGACGTCAGCAACTTGGACGCCGCTTCCTCGCTCTCGTCGGCGGTCATCGTCGCCGGGCTGCCCATCAGCTGCTGCTGGATGTCGCCGAGCAGCTTGTGCGCATCCTCGACCAGCCGCGATCCTTCCTCGAACCGGCGGCGCGAGCGATCGAGCATCGATTCGACTTCAACAAGCCGGGCGGCGGGGGTCTGGTCTGACATAGGCTTCGCGGCGTCCTTGATGATCGGGCCCTTACTGCGGCGGGGAAACCGACGCGTCTTGTCCGCTGCCGACCGGCGCGGCGATGATCGCGGGAGTTGCGGCACCCTTGTCGACCACCCGCGTTGCCGGATCGCCGGCGGTCGAGCGCGCGCCGACCGGGGCACGGTCGCGCCCGGCACTGTCGAGCATGCT
The DNA here is from genome assembly GCF_025362505.1 of Sphingomonas sp. Classification (GTDB taxonomy): domain Bacteria; phylum Pseudomonadota; class Alphaproteobacteria; order Sphingomonadales; family Sphingomonadaceae; genus Sphingomicrobium. Next base: position 9,113 of record NZ_JANYGG010000100.1, read on the forward strand.
CGTCTCCGTCGCGCTGCGCACCGCGGGGCCGCCGAACAGCGCGTCGATCGCCTGGCTCTGCGCGTCGGTCGCGCTGAGGCCCACGGTGCCGGCGACCGGCGGGGTCAACGTATAGTCGGGCGGGATCACCAGCGGCGCGTTGCGTGCCACCGCGAACTCGTCGAGCGCCTTGCCGCGGCCCTTGCCGAGGGCGCAGCCTCCCAGCCCGAGGGCCGCGACGGTGAGGATGATGACGGCCTTACGCATTGATATTCTCCTTGGGGGCCTTGTCGTCGCGCATCAGGAAGGCGCGCACGAGCAAGATCACGACACCGATGCTAATCGCGGCGTCGGCGATATTGAAGACCAAAAAAGGGCGAAACGCCCCGAAGTGAAGATCGGCGAAATCGACGACATAACCCAGCCTTATCCGATCGAGGATGTTCCCGACAGCCCCGCCGAGCACGAGGCCGAGCGCGAGCCGGTCGCCATGTCGCGGTTCGCGCAGGATCCACACCAGCATCGACAGCGCGATCGCTGCGGTCACCGCCACCAGCGCCCACCGCGCTGCATCGCTGTCGGCGCGGAACAGCCCGAGCGAAATGCCCAGATTATGGGTGAGGGTGAAGTTGAATATCGGCAGTACATAGCGCTGGTCGCCCTCGATAGTCAGCCCCATCGGCCCGGTCACCCACCATTTGCTGAGCTGATCGAGCAGGAAGGTAATCCCGGCGACGAGGAAGGCGTAAGCGCGATTAGCTTGCATGGACCACCTCATCACAGCGCCCGCACAAGTCGCCGTCCTCGGTAACTTCGGGCAAATGCCGCCAGCAGCGGCCACATTTGTGATTGGTGGTTCGAGAGATTTCGAGAGTGTCGCCGAACGTCACATTCGCCACGATAGCAAACTCTGCGAGCGCCACAGCATCGATCTTCGCTCCCCCGGGCATCTGTTGGTCAAGCGAGATAGCCGGATAAATCACATTCGCTTCAAGGCTCGAACGCACAATTTTCTCACGGCGGAGCGGTTCGATTGCTTCGTTGATCTGGCTTCGAGCGACCAGCATCGGCTGAAAACGATCGGCCACCGAAGGATCGTTCCATTCCTGATCGATGTTAGGCCAAAGCGCCAGGTGCACGGAGGGCTCATTTGGATACCGAGCTTGCCAAATCTCTTCCGACGTGAACACTAGAAGAGGTGCGACATACCGAACAAGCGATTCAAAGAGGACATGAAGTACCGTCCTCGTAGCACGTCGTTCCTGCGAGAGCGGGTTGTCGCAATAAAGACGATCCTTACGAACATCGAAAAACAGTGCGCTTAGCTCTTCATTACAAAAATCCGAGAGCTCTCTGACGTATGTGTTGAAATCGAAATTTTCGACGGCCCGCTGAAGCGTGACATCCAAGTGGAATAACTTGTATAAAATATACCGCTCGAGCTCGGGCATCTTCGCGACGTCTTCAACCCGCTCGTCCTCGCCAAACCCGTCCAGCGCGCCAAGCAAGTACCGGAACGTATTGCGCAGCTTGCGATACTGGTCGGCGACCCCGGCGAGGATTTCCTTGCCGATGCGGTGGTCCTCGGTGAAGTCGACCGACAGCGCCCACAGTCGCAGGATATCCGCGCCATAATCGCGCATCAGGTCGAGCGGATTGACCGTATTCCCGAGGCTCTTGGACATCTTCATGCCCTTGTTGTCCATCGTGAAGCCGTGCGTCAGCACCGCCTTGTACGGCGCCCGTCCGCGCGTCCCGCAACTCTCGAGCAGCGACGACTGGAACCAGCCACGATGCTGATCGGAACCCTCGAGATACAAGTCCGCCGGCGACCGCATCCCCGGCCACTTGCCGCTCTCCAGCACGAACGCATGGGTGCACCCGCTGTCGAACCACACGTCGAGAATATCGGTCACTCGCTCATAATCCTCGGGGTCGCGGTCGGCCCCGAGGAAATGCGGCACATTCTCGTCGCACCACGCATCGACCCCGGCTTCGGCCACCGCCGCGATGATCCGCTGGTTGACCATCGGATCGACCAGCGGCGCATTGCCCCCCCGCTCGACGAACAGCGCGATCGGCACGCCCCACGCCCGCTGGCGCGAGATCACCCAGTCGGGCCGCCCCTCGACCATCGACCCGATCCGGTTGCGCCCCTTCTCGGGGACGAAGCGGGTGTCGGCGATGGCGCGGATCGCCAGCTGGCGCAGCGTCGGCCCGTGGCCAATGGCGCCGCCTTCATTATTCCATCGCTTCTCGGCGCGGGTCTCGCAATGCTCATCGAAGAGCGGCTGATCCATCCCGATGAACCATTGCGGCGTGCAGCGGTAAATCACCCGCGCCTTCGACCGCCACGAATGCGGATAGCTGTGCCGGAAATCGCTCGCCGCGAGCAGTGCGCCAGCCTTTTTCAGATCTTCACAGATCGGCCCGCCAGTCCCCTCTGCATTTGGCGCCGCATTGAACCTGGTGTTGATCACCGAGCCCTGCCCGCCGAGCCACGCCCAGTCGGCGCGATACTTGCCGTCCCCCTCGACCGCGAACACCGGATCGATCCCGTTCGCCTTGCACAGCGTGAAATCATCCTCGCCATGGTCGGGCGCCATGTGGACGAGGCCGGTGCCGGCATCGGTCGTGACGAACGCGCCGGGGAGGAAGGGGCGGGGCTTGGCAAAGAAGCCGCCGAGATGATGCATCGGGTGGCGGGCGATGGTGCCGGCAAGAGCAGGACCAAAGTAAAACTCTTCAGTGCTCCCGATGAGAGTATCGTATTCCTTCAAGCCACGACGAAGCAAGGGTTCGACACGTTCCTGAAACGCCTTGGTCAAATCTCTTGCTACGAGAAAACGCCCTAGAACGTTTTCATCTTGATCCTCGAACCGGAAAACAACGTAATCAACGTCCGGCCCGTAAGCGATCGCTTGATTCACAGGGATTGTCCACGGCGTCGTCGTCCAGATTACCGCATGGGCACCCACCAACTCCGCGATCGGCGATTCCACAATCTCGAACGCCACATCGATCTGGGTGCTAGTCACCTCCTCATATTCGATCTCGGCCTCGGCCAGCGCGGTCTTCTCGACCGGGGACCACATCACCGGCTTGGCGCCGCGGTAAAGCTGGCCGCTTTCGGCGAACTTCATCAGCTCGGCGACGATCGTCCCCTCGGCCGCGGGGTCCATCGTCAGATAGGGCTTGTCCCAGTCGCCGCCGATCCCGAGCCGCTTGAGCTGCTCGCGCTGCGTATCCACCCAGCCTTGCGCATAGGCCCGGCACTCGGCGCGAAACTCGACCAGCGGGACCTGGTCCTTGTCGAGCTTTTTCTTGCGATATTGCTCCTCCACCTTCCACTCGATCGGCAGCCCGTGGCAGTCCCACCCGGGAACATAGGGCGCGTCCTTGCCGAGCAGGGTCTGCGTGCGCACCACCATGTCTTTCAGGATATGGTTGAGCGCATGGCCGATATGGATGTCGCCATTGGCATAGGGCGGGCCGTCATGGAGGATGAACTTCTCCGCCCCCGCTCGCGCTTCGCGCAACTGCTGATAAGCGCCGTCGGCCTGCCACTTGGCAAGAATCGCCGGCTCCTTCTGCGGCAGCCCGGCCTTCATCGGAAAGTCGGTCTTCGGCAGGAAGACGGTCGAGCGCCAGTCCTGCTTGTCGGGAACGGCGGGCTTATCGGGTGTATCGGACATTGGGCGCGGCTCTAGCGGGGGTGCGCGCGAATGGGAACAGTCAGGCCAGCATCGCCCGCGCCGCCGCCGAATCCGCATCCATCTGTTTCACCAGCTCGCCTAGATCATCGAATTTCGCCTCGGGCCGGATGAACCCGACCAGCGCGACCTCGATCGTCCGCCCGTACAAATCCCCCGACCAGTCGAAGATGAACGTCTCGAGCATCTCGACCGGCGGGTCAAAGCTCGGGCGGATACCCAGGCTCGCCACCCCGTCATGCTCGCTGCCGTCGTCGAGCCGCACGCGCACCGCATAAATCCCGTATTTCGGCCGCAGATACTTGCCCAGCGCGACGTTGGCGGTCGGATAGCCCAGCGTCCGCCCGCGCTTGTCGCCATGCTCGACGACCCCCTGGATCGCGAACGGCCGGGTCAGCAGCCGCGTTGCGCGGCCCGGCTCGCCGGCGCCGAGCGCCTCGCGCACCCGGCTCGACGAAACCGATTCGCCGTCGAGCATCACTGGCGCGACCGTCTCGGCGATGATCCCGTGCGCGGGCCCCAGCTCGGCGAGCACCCGCGCATTGCCGCCGCGCTTCGCCCCGAAGGTGAAGTCGTCGCCGGTCACCACGCCGGCGGCCCCGATCCGCTCGGCCAGCAACCGCTCGATGAATTCCTCAGCACTGGTCGCGGCCAGTGTTCCGTCGAATGCGAACACCAGCATCGCGTCGGCCCCGGCCTGTGCGAACAATCGCTCGCGCTGGTCGAGGCTCGTCAGCCGGAACGGCGCCGCATCGGGCTTGAACCAGCGCACCGGATGCGGATCGAACGTCGCGACGATCACCGGTCGCCGCTCGTGCGCACCACGCTGGACCGCGCGCCCGACCACCGCCTGGTGACCGAGATGGAAACCGTCGAAATTGCCGAGCGCGAGTATCGCGCCGCGCAGGGCTTGCGGAACCGGCACATCTAGGGTCAGGCGCTGCATCGTCCCCCGCTTAGCGCCCGAAGGCGGCGATGCAAGCCGCCGACCTGTTGCAAAGCGCGGCCGCGATGAAAGCCGGGTGCTTGACTCAGCGGGGCTCGAACCTTACTTGCGACCTATCCCGTTTCACCGGTTGTCGGCGGCGCTTCGTTGCGTGCGCCGTTTTTCCGTTGGATCAGGTTCATCGCTTTGAGATGGGGCGCGCGTGCCACGCCGCCCTGTGGAGCTAGGAGACTTTATTCATGGCACGTATTGCGGGTGTCAACATCCCGACCAACAAGCGCGTCGAGATCGCGCTTACCTACATTCACGGCATTGGGCGCACCAAGGCTGTTGAAATCACCAAGAAGCTGGGCATCGAGCCGGCACGCCGGGTCCAGGACTTGAGCGACCAGGAAGTTCTCCACCTGCGTGAGGCGATCGACGCCGACCATACGGTCGAGGGCGATCTGCGCCGCCAGACGGCGATGAACATCAAGCGATTGATGGACCTTGCCTGCTATCGCGGGCTTCGTCATCGCAAGGGCCTCCCAGTCCGCGGCCAGCGCACGCACACCAATGCGCGCACTCGCAAGGGCAAGGCCAAGCCGATCGCCGGCAAGAAGAAGTAAGCCGCGCGGCCCGAACCGGCCGCCCTTCCTTCGTATAGCTTCAAGGATTTCGAACCATGGCAAGAGAACCGCAGCGCCTCCGCCGCCGCGAACGCAAAAATATCACGTCGGGGGTGGCGCATGTGAATGCGTCGTTCAACAATACGATGATCACGATCACCGATGCGCAGGGCAATGCGATTGCCTGGTCGAGCGCCGGGACGATGGGCTTCAAGGGCAGCCGCAAGTCGACTCCCTACGCCGCGCAGGTCGCCGCCGAGGACGCGGGCAAGAAGGCCGCCGAACATGGCGTCCGCACCCTGGAAGTCGAGGTCAAGGGCCCCGGCTCGGGCCGCGAATCGGCGCTTCGGGCGCTGCAGGCGGTCGGCTTCCAGATCACCTCGATCCGCGACGTGACCTCGATCCCGCACAACGGTGTCCGCCCGTCAAAACGGCGTCGCGTCTAAGCGCCGGGCGTCGCATCCGATCTAGCGTGCACTGGTCCACCAGCCGCCTAACCCCCCGTTAGCCGCGCCCACCGGACCCAAGAGACTTCAATAGGGAGTGACCGGGACGCCGATCACCCCGCTGCCAAGGAAGAAAAATGGCCGTCAACGCAAAGAACTGGCAGGAACTCAAGAAGCCGAGCAACCTCGAGCGCAAGCCCGGTGGCGACAGCCGCCGCAAGGCGATCTTCGTTGCAGAACCGCTCGAGCGCGGGTTCGGCATGACGCTGGGTAACAGCCTGCGCCGCGTGCTGCTGTCGTCGCTGCAGGGCGCCGCGGTCACCGCGATCAAGATCGAAGGCGTGCTGCATGAGTTCAGCAGCCTGGCCGGGGTCCGCGAGGACGTCACCGACATCGTCCTCAACATCAAACAGCTCGCGCTGCGCATGGAAGGCGAAGGCCCCAAGCGGCTCCAGCTATCGGCGACCGGCCCGGGCGAAGTCACCGCCGGCCAGATCGCCACCTCGGGCGACATCGAAGTGACCAACCCCGACCTCGTCATCTGCCACCTCGACCAGGGGGCGACGCTCAACATGGAGCTGACCGCCGACATCGGGAAGGGGTACGTCCCCGCCGCCCGCAACCGCCCGGCCGACGCGCCGATCGGGCTGATCCCGATCGACGCGCTGTACAGCCCGGTCCGCCAGGTGGCGTACAAGATCGAGAACACCCGCGTCGGGCAGGAGCTGGATTTCGACAGGCTGATCCTGACGGTCGAGACCGACGGCACGGTCACCCCCGAGGACGCGGTCGGCTATGCCGCGCGCATCCTGCAGGACCAGCTGGCGCTGTTCGTCCACTTCGAGGACGGCGCGATCCGCCAGTCGAGCCCGATGATGGGTGGCCAGCCGTCGGCGGCGAGCCCGGCCGAAAGCCAGGCCGACACCAACCAGCTCAACCGCTACCTGCTCAAGAAGGTCGACGAGCTGGAGCTGAGCGTGCGCAGCGCGAATTGCCTCAAGAACGACAACATCATCTACATCGGCGACCTGGTCCAGAAGACCGAAGCCGAGATGCTGCGCACCCCCAACTTCGGGCGCAAGTCGTTGAACGAGATCAAGGAAGTGCTGTCGTCGATGGGGCTGCGCCTGGGCATGGACATCCCCGGCTGGCCACCCGAGAATATCGAGGAAATGGCGAAGAAGCTGGAGCAGGAGTTGTTGGGGTAAGCATAAGGCGCCGATCCCAAGTGAGCGATTGCGCAGCAATCGGGAACATGGGAAAGAGACGCCGAATGCCGGCCGACCTGCAGCGCGTGAGCGAAGCGATTGAGCTGACAGGATCGACGTCACGGGATTTATTCCCGTGACGGCTTCTCACGCCGAAGAACAAAGGGCCGTCCCGCAAGGGGCGGCCCTTTTCTTTTGGCAGTACGCTCGCCAAGGTGTCGCTGCTCGAAGGGGAGGGCATGTGGCCGTCGACGATTTCATTGCCAAATGGTGCGGCCAGGTTGGCGGAGCGGAAAGATCAAACTTCGCGCCCTTCATCTATGACCTGTGCGCGGCGCTGGAATTGCCAACGCCGGATATGGCTACCGGGAATCTAGGAAATTATGAGTTCGACGGGACGGTACCGGGTGGATCATTCCGATCGACCAAGGGCACGGGATTCATCGACCTCTATAAACGCGGCTGCTTCGTGCTCGAAGCCAAGCAATCGCAATTGCCAGCGGGACAGCAGCCAAGCCTGTTCGAACCGTCTGCCGACGCGCCGCAAGCGCCGTCAGGAGCGCGATACGACCAGTTGATGCGCGATGCCCGCGCCCAGGCGGAGAATTACGCCAAGAACCTGCCCGGCGATCACCCGCCCGCCCCGTTCATCATCGTGTGCGACGTGGGCCGCGCGTTCGAAATCCTGTTCGATTATACCGGCAACGGTCGTGGCTATGGCTTCTATCCCGATAAGCTCAGCTATCGCATCGAACTGCCCGATCTTGCCAAGCCCGAGATCGCAGAGCGACTGCGCAATATCTGGATTGCGCCCGACAAGGAGAACCCCCGCCTTCGAGCGGTCGAGGTCACCAGCGGTATCGCGCGGCGGCTGGCCCAAGTTAGCCAGTATCTGGAGGAATCGAACCGCAACCGAGGGCGCGAGGCCGGAGCAGCCCTCCATTCGCAGCTGATCGAGGAAACCTCACTGTTCCTCATGCGAATCATTTTCTGCATGTTCGCCGAGGATATCGGCCTGCTTCCGAAAAACCGCTTCAAGGAATTCCTTGAAGGCACGATCGAGGATCAGGCGCGGTTCGAGCAGGGCCTCCACGACCTGTGGAGCAAGATGAACCAGAAGGGCGGCGGGTTCGCCTGGGCGGTCAACGACATCGTCAAATATTTCAACGGCGGGCTGTTCGAGAGCGATCGCACCTTCGTCATTTCTAACGCCGATCGAGGCGAGCTGTACCAAGCTGCCAAGGCCGACTGGAAAAAGGTTGAGCCCGCCATTTTCGGCACGCTGCTAGAGCAGGCGCTGACCAAGGCCGAGCGCGCCAAGCTCGGCGCGCATTACACGCCGCGCCCTTACGTCGAACGGCTGGTCCAGGCGACCATCATGGACGTGCTTGAACCCGAATGGGCCGCCATCGTCGATCCTCCCCGGTACGGGGAGGGGGACCGTCCGGCGCAGCCGGATGGTGGAGGGGTTCATCGACAAGCGACCCCGAAAGCCGAGAGTCCCCTCCCCCAGCCTGCGGCTGGTCCCCCTCCCCGTGCCGGGGAGGATTTAGGCACGCTCGCCGCCGCCATCACTTTTCATGATCGGCTGTCGGGGTTGCGAATCCTCGACCCCGCCTGTGGCACGGGCAATTTACTCTATGTCGCGATGGAGGCGCTGCAACAGCTCGAAGCCAAGGTGATCGAGACCATCCAGACGCTCGGCGGCGAAGCCAAGGCGCGGGTCGGCCCGCACCAGTTCCACGGGCTGGAATTGAATCCACGCGCCGCCAAGATCGCCGAGCTGGTGCTGTGGATCGGCTGGCTGCGCTTTCGCATCGCCAACGATCCGGGCGACGTCCACGATCCGGTGCTCGACCAGACCGCCAACATTAATTTCGGGCGGCATGGTGGCTATGACGCTGTGCTGGCAAGGGGCGAGACGGGCGAATTCGACGCAGAGCATCCGATGGCGCCCGCATGGCCCGAAGCCGATTTCATCGTCGGTAATCCGCCCTTCAAAGGCGGCAAGGATATGCGCAGCGAGCTTGACCCCGGCTATGCCGAAGCGCTGTGGAAGGCCAATCCGCGCGTGCCGAAATCGGCGGATTTCGTGATGCAGTGGTGGGACCGGGCGGCCCATGCCCTTACGCAGCCCGGCAGCCCGCTGCGGCGGTTCGGATTTGTGACGACGAACAGCATCACCCAGGAATTTTCGCGCCGCGTGATTGCCAATTATCTGGGTGACGGCCTGTCGCTGGTGCTGGCCTGCCCTGACCATCCGTGGACCAAATCAACCAAGGATGCCGCCGCGGTCCGCATCGCCATGACAGTAGCGGAGGCGGGCACGTCAACCGGCACGTTGCTCGAAGTGACGGCTGAAACCGGCCTCGATAGCGATAAGCCCGCACTCGCTTTTGCCACGACCCACGCCATGATCCACGCCAATTTGGCGATCGGTGCGGATGTAACGTCTGCTAGGGTCAGGACCCATTGATTTGAGAGGCGCGATCTGATTCAGGCTCCGCAAGGAGACGGAGCATGAGCAACCTGTACTGGCTGACGGACGAGCAGATGGCGCGGCTTGAGCCGTATTTTCCCAAGAGTCACGGCAGGC
>NZ_JANYGG010000117.1 GCF_025362505.1 Sphingomonas sp.
GCTGATGATCGGCGTCTTCGCGGCGCAGGACCTGTTGTTATTCTACATCTTTTTCGAGGGCGGGCTGATCCCGATGTACCTCATCATCGGCATCTGGGGCGGTGCCGAGCGGATCAAGGCGAGCTATAAATTCTTCCTCTACACACTCGCCGGATCGGTGTTGATGCTGATCGCGATGCTGGTCATGATCGGCATGGCGGGGACGAGCTCGATCCCGGCGCTGATGGCCTACAACTTCCCGGGCGGCCTCCAGACCTGGCTATGGCTCGCCTTCTTCGCCAGCTTCGCGGTGAAGATGCCGATGTGGCCGGTTCACACCTGGCTGCCCGACGCCCACGTCCAGGCGCCGACCGCGGGATCGGTGATCCTCGCAGGCGTATTGTTGAAGATGGGCGGCTACGGCTTCATCCGCTTCTCTTTACCAATGTTTCCAGAGGCTTCTGCGCAGTTTCTGCCGCTGGTATTCATCCTCAGCGGGATTGCGGTGGTCTACACCAGTCTCGTCGCCCTCGTGCAGCGCGACATGAAAAAGCTCATCGCCTACTCGTCGGTCGCGCATATGGCGTTCGTCACCTTTGGCCTGTTCGCGTTCAACCGGCAGGGCATCGAGGGCGCGCTGATGGTCATGCTCAGCCACGGGCTCGTCTCGGGCGCGCTGTTCCTGTGCGTCGGGGTGATCTACGACCGGCTCCACACCCGCGAGATTGCGCGCTACGGCGGCCTTGCGAACAACATGCCGGGCTATGCCCTGCTGTTCATGCTGTTCACCATGGCCAGCGTCGGGCTGCCCGGCACGAGCGGGTTCGTCGGCGAATTCCTCAGTCTGACCGGCACCTATCGCGCCTCGTCGTGGGGCGCGGTGGTGGCGACGACCGGGATCATCCTCGGTGCGGCCTACATGCTCTACCTCTACTGGCGGATCTGCTTCGGCACCTCGGTCAACGCCGATGCCGCCGCCATGCCCGATCTCGAGCTGCGCGAATGGTGGCTGCTCGCTCCGATCGCGGCGGTGGTGCTGTGGATGGGGGTCTATCCCGAAAGCTTCATGGCGCCGATGCGCGCCGATGTCGGGCGACTGCTGGTTCGCCTCCAGCCCGTGACACCGGCGGGGGATTCGCAACTGACCTCGGGCAAGCCGGTCACGATCACGACCCACGGGGCGACTGAATAATGAACTTCGCCGCGCTCCTTCCCGAGCTTGTCCTCACCGCAGGCGCGATTGCGCTGATGATGGTCGCCGCCTTCGTGCCGCGCGCCGGACGGATCACCAGCGGGGTCGCGGTCGGACTGCTCGTCGCGGCGACGGTCATGCTGATCGGCGCGCCGCAGGAAAGCGGGCCGCTGTTCGGCGGGATGATCGCCGCCGACGGCTTCTCGGCGTTCGGCAAGCTGCTCGTCTTCCTTGCCGCCGCGGTCGCGATCATCGGCGCGCACGGCTGGTTCGGGCAGATGGTCGGCGATGATGGAGCCAATGATCATAGCAGTGAGCATGGCGCCGAATACCCCGTCCTGATCCTGTTCTCGGCGGTCGGCATGGCGGTGATGGTTTCGGCGACCAGCCTGATCACGCTCTACGTCGGGCTCGAGCTGCAGAGCCTCGCCGCCTATGTCCTCGCTTCCTATCGGCGCAGCGATGCGCGGTCGGCCGAGGCGGGGCTGAAGTATTTCGTGTTGGGGAGCCTGGCCTCGGGCATCCTGCTTTATGGCATCTCGTTGCTCTACGGCTTCACCGGGACGACCGATTTCAGTGGCATCGCGGCGGCCTTTACCCGCGAAGGCCCGCATTCGCTCGGCCTGCTGTTCGGGCTGGTGTTCCTGCTCGCCGGCCTCGCGTTCAAGATCAGCGCGGTGCCGTTCCACATGTGGACGCCCGATGTGTATGAAGGCGCGCCGACCCCGGTGACCGCCTTCTTCGCATCGGCGCCCAAGGTTGCTGCAGTGCTGCTCGCCACTCGCGTGTGCCTCGGCGCGCTCGGCCCGGCGATCGACGCCTGGCGCCAGATCGTGATCGTCGTCGCCTTGGGCTCGATCCTGCTCGGCGCGGTTGCCGCCTATGGCCAGACCAACATCAAGCGGCTGCTCGCTTATTCGTCGATCAACAACGTCGGCTTCGCGCTGATCGGCCTCGCCGCCGGTGGCCCGCAGGGCGCGAGCTCGATCCTGTTCTACATGACGGTCTATGTCGTCATGACGCTGGGCGCCTTCCTGTGCGTGCTACGACTGCGCGGGGAGGATGGCGAGCCGCTCGAAAGCCTCGACGCGCTGTCGGGCCTGTCGCAATCGCGCCCCGGCCTCGCCGCCGCACTCGCCTTCTTCATGTTCAGCCTCGCCGGCATTCCACCGTTCCTCGGTTTCTGGTCGAAGTTGGCGGTGTTTATCGCCGCGGTCCATTCGGGCCTCATCTGGCTTGCGGTCGCCGGCATCCTCGGCACCGTCATCGGTGCCTATTACTACCTCAAGATCGTCAAGATCCTCTATTTCGACGCGCCCGGCGCCCCGCTCGGCCGGGTCCGCGCGCCGCTCGAAGGCGCGCTCATCCTGCTTGCCGCGATCTTCGTCTCGCCACTCGGCTACCTGCTCATCGGCCCGATCACCCGTCTCACCGGCAACGCCGCGAGCAGCCTTTTCTGAGTAGAATCCGCATCGTCGAGCGCGCCGGGTCGAGCAATGCCGTGCTGCTGGGGGATATCGGCGCGGTCGAGGGCGACTGGCTGGTCGCCTTGGCGCAGGACAAGGGCAGGGGCCGCCAGGGCCGCGAATGGCAGTCGCTCGCGGGCAATTTCGCCGGCTCGACCCTTATCCAGCTGCGCCCCGACGACCCGCCCGCACCGGGGCTGTCGCTGGCGTGCGGCCTCGCGCTGATCGAAGCAGTCGACATCGCTGCCCCCGGCACCCAGCTAATGCTCAAATGGCCCAACGACCTGATGCTCGGCGGCGCCAAGCTCGCCGGCATCCTGCTGGAGCGATCCGGTGATCGCATCGTCGCCGGCTTCGGGGTTAACCTCGCCGTCGCTCCACAGATCGAAGGACGCGCTACGGCGAGCCTCGACGGCGCGCTGACGCCCAAAGCCTTCGCCCCCGTGCTGGCCGCGAGCATGGCGCGGATGCTCGGCCTGTGGCGATCGAGCGCGCCCCCCGCTTTCGGCCAGGCCTGGCAGGCGCGCGCGCATCCGCCTGGCACGCCGCTCGAAGTCCATGATGGCGCCGGGCAACGGCTGAGGGGGCGCTTCGACGGGCTCGACCCCGACGGCTCGCTCCGCCTCCGCCTCGACAGCGGCGCGGTCGAGATCGTTCGCGCCGGGGACGTCAGCCTCGACTGATGCTCGCCTTTGCGCCTGAACAAGTCTAGGCACCCGCCCATGCTGCTCGCTGTCGATGCCGGAAATACCAATCTCGTCTTTGCGATGGTCGACGAGACGCGGACGATCCGCGCCCGCTGGCGCATCGCCACCGACGCTCGTCGCACCGCCGACCAGTATGCCGTGTGGCTCCACCAACTGCTCGAACTCGAAGGATTTACCCGTGCCGACGTCGACGCGGTGATCGTCGCCACCGTCGTCCCGCGCGCGCTCCACAACCTCGAAGTCCTCAGCGAGAAATATTTCCACGTCACCCCGATGATCGCCGGCAGCGCCACCGCGCCCTACGGCATCACGCTGGACGTCGACGAGCCGGGCGGCGTCGGCGCCGACCGCGCACTAAACGCCATCGCCGCGCACGACCGCTACCCGGGCGACCTGATCCTGATCGACTTCGGCACCGCGACCACGTTTGACGTGGTCGACGGTGACGGCGCCTATAAGGGCGGCATCATCGCGCCAGGGATCAACCTCAGCCTCGACGCGCTGGTTGCCGCCGCCGCCAAGCTGCCGCGCATCGCGATCGAGGCGCCGGCCGACACCAGCGTCATCGGCCGCACCACCGAAGCGCAGATGCTGACCGGCATCTATTGGGGCTATATTGCGATGATCGAGGGCTTGGTGTCACGCCTCAAGGCCGAAATCGGCCGCCCGGTCACGGTCGTCGCCACCGGCGGCCTCGCCACTTTGTTCGACCAGCATACGTCCGCGTTCGACGCGATCGAGCCCGACCTCACCATCCAGGGCCTCGCCCTCCTCGCCCAGAAAGCGCGTCCATGACCCCCGCTAAAGAACTGCTCTTCCTCGCGTTGGGGGGCTCGGGCGAGATTGGCATGAACGTCAACCTCTATGGTTGCGACGGCAAATGGCTCATGCTCGACTTGGGGCTGACCTTCGCCGACAGCGACACGCCCGGCGTCGACCTGATCCTGCCCGAGCTCGAATTCATCGAGAAGCGCCGCAAGGATCTGGTTGGCATTGTCCTGACCCACGGCCACGAAGACCATATCGGCGCGCTGCCCTACATGGCCGCCGACCTCAACGTTCCGCTCTACGCGACCCCGTTTACCGCCGGGCTGATAGCCGGCAAGCTCGAGGAAGAGGGGCTGTCGGGCAAGGTCAAACTGCACATCATCGAGCGCGGCGGATCCGCCCAGCTCGGTCCCTTCGGTATCCGCTATGTCCCGATGGCCCACTCGATTCCCGAGGGCAATGGCGTGCTGATCACGACGCCCTACGGCAAGGTGTTTCACACCGGCGACTGGAAGATCGACGAGACCCCGGTGCTGGGCCAGCCCGCCTCAAGCGAGACGCTCACCCGCATCGGCGACGAAGGCATCCTCGCGCTGGTGTGCGATTCGACAAATGTCTTCCAGGACAACCCATCGGGCAGCGAATCGAGCGTCGCCAAGGGCCTCGCCGACGAAATCGCCAAAGCCGAGGGGCGCGTGCTGGTAACCACCTTCGCGTCCAACGCCGCGCGCCTCGCCACGATCGGCCGCGTCGCCGCCGAGGCCGGTCGCACCGTCTGCGTCGCCGGGCGCAGCCTCGACCGTATCCTCAAGGTGGCCCGCGCGACCGGCTATCTGCTCGATTTCCCCGAAACCGTGCGCTTCGACGAGGCAATGCGTCTCCCGCGGCAAGACGTCGTCATCATCGCCACCGGTGGGCAGGGCGAGCCGCGCGCTGCGCTCGGCCGCATCGCCGGCGGGCAGCATGAGCTGAAGATGGGCGAGGGCGACACCGTCATCTTTTCGTCAAAGCAAATCCCGGGCAATGAGCTCGCCATCGGCCGGATCATGAATCAGCTCAGCGAGCTCGGCGTTCTGACGGTTACCGAGCGCCAGGCCCATGTCCATGTCTCGGGCCACCCCGGCCGCCCCGAGCTGGCGCAGATGTACCGATGGATGCGCCCCGAAATCCTCGTGCCTGTTCATGGCGAGCCGCGCCATCTCGCCGAACAAGCGCGCTGGGGTCTCGCGAACGGCATCCCGCGGGCGATCAAGCAGGAGAATGGCGATGTCATTCGCCTCGCCCCCAACGGCCCGAAGAAGATCGGCACCGAGCGCGTCGGGCGGCTCGTGCTCGACGGCGATGTCATCCTGCCCGCCGACGGTACCACCATCAATACCCGACGCCGCCTGTCGCGCGACGGGCTGATCACCGTCGCGCTGCCGGTCGGGCAGGGGCGGCGCCTCGCCGGCGTCCCGCTGATCCGCTCGTTCGGCGTTCCGGTCGAAGCCGATCTCGACGATTTCCTCGCCGACGCAGCCGACGCCGCGACCAAGGCGTGGGAGCCCGGTAAGGATCCGGCGAAGACCCTGGAAGCGGTGCGTCTCGCGGTGCGCCGCTGCGCCACGCTGTGGACCGGCAAGAAGCCGACGATTGACGTCAGCCTGCTGGAGATCGGCGCTCGATGAGCATCCCCGCGTCGATCGCGATCTGGTTCCTGTTCTTCGTCGCGGTGGCGTTCGTGTCGCTGTCGTTCGGCGTCCGCACCGACGAGGAAGCCGGCACCGAGCGCATTGCGGGCCAGGCCGACAGCGCCCCCCACCGGTTCGATCTAAGGCGCCACCTTCTCCGCTCCGCGCTGATCGCGACGGGGCTGTTCGCCGTGTACGACCTCAACTGGATCTACGGCTGGGTCGGAATCGAGAGTTTCGATTTCTACCACCGCTTGTACGGCGACAAGGGGTAGGGGACGACGCTATCTCTGCTTGTCGACCGCCGTCGCCAGCGCCGCGTACAATTTCCCCACATCCGACGACATCAGCGTCACTGCCATCATCCCGCCATCGCGCTCGGCCAGCACCCGGCGGAGCATCGCCTCGAAATCCGCGACGTAGCGGTTGACCGACCCGGCGAACTCCGCATCCGCCTGATAATGCTGTGAGATCGCCCGCGTTTCACCGCCGCCGAGAAGCCGCGCGGCGCGCCGCGTGAACACGCCGCGATTGCCCTTCAGATACGCCGTCCAGTTCTTGTCATCGACCTCGTCGGCCAGGATCTTGCCGACGTCGATCGACGCCGAGTGCATCGAATCGATGAGCAGCGCGACGCGCTTGGCAAATTCGTCGCTGTCATGCTGCCGCTGGCTTTCGTGTGTCCGTTCGATATGCGCCTCCAGCGCCGACGCGCTCTGGCCGATGGTCAGCATCTGCCGCGTCAACCGCTCGGACGCCTCGCGCGCCGCCTCGACCGCGCGCACCGCGACCCGCTCGACGTCGCGCAACTGCTCGGCGACCGTCGCCTGTACCGCCGCCTCGAGCGCAGTCCGCGCCGCCGCCGACAGGTTCGCCGCACTTTCGGGGATGACTCCGGCGATCGCTTCGCGCGCGCGCTCCGCCGCATGGGCCGCGGCCTCGCGCACCTGGAGCATTGCCGCGACCAGCGCCGGGCCGGTCTCGTTGCTCAGCCGTTCGGCATCGCCCGCAGCGGTGCCAATCGCCTGGCCAAGCTCGGACAATCGCCTCTCGGCCCCGCCGATACCGGTGTCGACCGCGGCGAGCAGTTCGGCCAACCGGTCATGCTGCGCCTCGACTGCGCCAACCCCGCTTGCCAGCCGCTCACTCGCTTCGACCGCCGCGTCGCGAACCGCGTCGATCGCCGGCTTGGCCACTTCGACCTGCTCGGTCAGCCGCGATGCGCTATCCTCGGCGTCGCGGAGCGCGTCACTCAGCACGTCGCGGATATCGGCCGACAGCGCGTCGACGCCACGGCGCAGGCCATCGGTCCGGACCGCGAGTTGTTCGACCAGTTGGTCGTGCCCACCCGCCTGTTCGCCGAGCGAGGTCATTTCGCCGCGCAGGCGGCCGAGCGCGCCAAGCATCGCCGTCGCGCGCTGATCACCGCTCTGCGCCAGCTGTAGGAAACGCTCGTCAAGACCGGCCAGACCGACGTCAAGTTCGGCGACGAGCCGCTGCGAGGCACGCTCCTGTTCGGCGATGCGCGTGCTGAGACCGTCGAGGGCGCTACCGGCACTGGTCAGGCGGGCGCCGAGCGCTTCGGCCGAATCCTGGCCCGCGCGGCCAAGCCCGGCGGTCGACTGCGCGAGCAGCGCCGCCACCGCCGCCGCCTGCGCGTCGATCCCGCTGCGGATATTGTCGAGCGCGGTCGCCGCATGGCCAAGCAGCCCGTCGATTTCGGTGCGGTGAGCCGCCGAGACTTCATCGAGCTGGACATGCGCCGCGGCACTGGCGCTCTCGATATGGGTCAGGTGGGTAACCAGCCGGCCCGCCGCTTCGCCGACGACCGTGTCGGCTTCACGCGTGCGCTCGGTGAGTGAGCCGACGCGATCTTCGAACAGCGCCGCCTGGCGGCTCGCCTCGCCGCCGGTCTCGCGCAGCCGCTCGGCCATCGACACCGCCCGCGCCTCGGCGATCGGCAGGTCGGCCAACAGCACGCCGATATCGGTTCGCGCCGCTTCCGCCGCCCGGTCGAGCGCGGCGCCATGCGCCGACAGTCGCTCCGACCCGGCATCGAGCTCGCGCGTCACTGAGCCCAGCCGCTGCGCCGTTTCCTCGCCCAGCCCCATCAACTGGCCCGACATTGCGTGGAGCGCCTGGTGGCTCTCGCCAATACGCGTCGCCAATACCGCCAGCAGCGCCTCGAGCGATTGTGCCTCGGCGCGCATCGTGATTACCGAGCGGGTGAATTTCTCGGCTTCCTTGCGCCGCGTCCGACCGAACATCAGCCAGATTAGGCCCATCAGCGCGAGCGGGCCGGTGACCACCGCAATCCATTGCGCCAGTGCCGGCGAGCTTAGCGGTACGCCGCCGAGCGCGCGTCCCGCCGACCAGCCGGTGTAGCCGATCCACAGCGCCGCCAGCACCGCCAGCGCCCAGCCGAGTACCATCCGCCCGCCAGCCCCGTCATGCTCGGCGCGTGTCTCATGCCATTCGGCGGCGTCGAAGCCAGGTGCGGCCATTGGCTCGAAACCGGGCTCGGCGTCGGCGTCGGTCCGCGCTTGCCGCTCGATCACCGGGCCGAAGCCCTCCTCGATCGGAGCTTCGGAAGGGGCGGAGCGGATCGGGTTCGGTTCCATGACGTCATGTTATCATCTTTCCGCGCAATCGAAAGCGCCATTCGCAGGCCGCGGACGGGGGGTGATCGCGGCGCGACAAACAGCGCTGGAAAAGCTTCCGACGCCTGCCTAAGGCTGGCTGGTTGGTGACGGGGAAGAATATGGCGCTGGGTGCGCTGATCGGAGCCTATCAGGAAGATGATCGCGGCGGCCTGCGCGCGCTGCTTCCGCTCGCCGGCCGGACCCTCGTCGAATATCAGGCGCGCTGTGCCGCCGCGGCCGGCGCGGCGCCGATCGTCGTCCTGGTCGAGCGGGTACCGGTCGCTTTGCAGGAAGCCTTCGAGCGCCTCCGCCAGGAAGGGGTCACCGTCGTACCCGTCAGCGATGGCAATGAGGCCGCCTCGCGGTTCGAGGCGGGCACGCTCATCCTCGAGATCGCCGACGGGATCGCGCCCGACATCGCCGACATCAATCGCCTCGCCGAGCTTGGCGAGGTGGCCATCGCCACGCTGCCCGACGACGAGGCGCACGCCGCCTATGAGCGGATCGACGGCGCCAGCCGTTGGGCCGGGATCGCACTTATCGACGCGTCGACGCTCGGCTCGACTGCGGCCATGCTTGGCGACTGGGATCTTCAGTCGACACTTTTGCGCCGCGCGGTCCAGTCGGGCGCCCGCCTCGTCCGCCTCGACGGGCCCGGTGGCGGGCCGCTGCTCGCCGACAGCGCCGACGCGCTCGGGGGGTTCGAGCGCCGCCTGTTGCTGGCATCACGCGGCGCCCGACGCGACATCGCCAGCCGCGCCTTGCTCCCGGTATTCGAAGAATTCGCCACCGAGCGCCTGATGGAGACGCGGCTCAAGCCCGATTGGCTTGTAGCCGTCGCACTGACCCTGACACTCGCCGCCGCGTTCGCCTTCACCCGCGGCTGGCTCTGGCCTGCACTTGGCCTGTTGTTGGTTTCCACCCCGCTCGATCTTGTTGCCGCGCGCCTTGCGACCTTGCGGCTCAAGCCACTGCCGCGCTCCCTGTGGACCAAGCGCGCGCTGTGGCCTGCCGCGGGGCTGGCGCTGGTTGCGCTTGGCTGGTGGGGTTTCCGTCATGGCGATGGCGGCTGGGGTGCGCTGCTCGGCGCGCTGACAGCCGGCGCTTTCGGCCACGCCTTGCGCACCGAGCTCGGCGGCGAGGATGTCCCGTTCCAGCCGTGGCTGTTCGCGCGCCGCAACGCGATTGTCGCCGCCGTCCCGTTCGCCGCGTTCGGCTGGTGGAACTTGCTGCTCGGAATACTCGCGCTTTATGCGGCGTCCTCATTCTTCCTGGTCCAGCACCTGCGTCATCGGATCGAACGCACCTGATCGCGCAACAATCCAGCTTCGAAACGCAATTGAGGCGGCGTTAACTTCAATCGGCTAACAGGGTCGGCGATGATGTCCGAGGAATGGCCGATAGCTGCCCCGGCAGCCGACCGTCCGGTCGAGCCCGCGCGCCCCGCGGGACGCGACCGGCTGGCCACCGTGCGCCGCGACTTCTTCCTCGACCCCGCCGCGCGCCTGTCCGAGCAGGAACGTGCGCTGATGACCGCGATGCTCGACGACCTCGTCGCGACCATCGCCGACGAGATCATCGCTAGCTTGCCGCACGGCCTCGACGCGATCGGCGGCGAGGGTCATGACACACTTGTCGCCGCGCTGTGGCGCCGCGGCCTGCTCGACCGCCCCGATCTCGTTGCCCTGCTGCTGCGCCGCGCCGACGAGCAGCGCCTGTCCGCGACCCTCAACCTGCGCCAGGCGCCGGGCCGCGCGCCGCTCGTCCAGCGCTGGGTCGCCGACAGCGACGGCGAACTCGCCGCCTGCGCGATGGCGCTGGTGATCGCGCGGGGCCGCCGCCGCGACCGTTACGGGCAGGGACGGCTAATGTTCGACGACCTTCCCGCCGAAGAGGCGGTGGCGCTGGTCCATGCCGTCGCCGCCGGCCTGCGCGCGCCGCTGCCCGATCATCCCGCGATCGACCGTGCGCTGGCACTGGGCGCCGAATCGCTGCTCAGCTGCCACGACGAGGGCGAACGGATCGACGCCATGCTGGCGGGTCTCGTGCGGATCCTTGAGCGCGTCGGGCGGCTCGACGATGCCCTTGTCGAGGACGCCGCGGCGGAAGGCGAAATCGCGATGCTCTCGGCGATTCTTGCGCGCCGCGCCGGAGTGCCCGAAGCGCTCGCCTGGGACCATCTCGTCGCCGGCGGAGAGGGGCGGTTGGTATTGCTCGCCCGTCTTGCCGGCCTTGCTCGTCCGACCGCGGCCCGGCTGGTCGCCGAGCTTGGCGCGCTGACCGGCGTGTCCGATCCCGTTGCCGACATGGCGCGGTTCGACCGGCTGGGGACGGAAGCGGTCGAGGATGCGCGTGGCGAGTGGCGCCTGCCCACCGCCTTCACCGCCGCCCGCGAGATGCTTCGCCGTGGCTAGCGCGCCCGACGATCCCGGCGTCGTAGCGGGCCGGCTGGACGGCGAAGGCCGGCTGGTCTCCGCCGACCCGCCGCTGGCGACGCTCCAGGCCGAAGCCGGCTCGGGGCTGGGCGCGCGCCTCGCTCTGCCGCAAATCGCCGCCGTCGCCCGGCTCGCGCGCCAGCTCGGCGTGCCCGTCGCCCGATCGGTCATCGCCGCCGGCGCGCGCGAGGATTATGACCTGTGGGTCCGCGCTACGCTCGACGGCGACGAGGTCGTGCTGGCGATCGAAGGTTGGCGCCCGCGTCCGCCCGCCGCGCCGCGGCTCGACCTGGTCCTCGCCGCCGACGATGATTCGACCGTGGCGCGCGATCCGGCGACCGGCGAATGGGCGACTGACGCCGAACTGAAATTGACCGCGCTGGCTCCTGACCTCGCCGAGCGGCTCGAGGTCGATCCGGCCGAGGCGATGGGCCAGCCGCTGACCCGCTATCTCAAGCTCGACGAGGATGACGACGGCACCCTTCCGCTGCTCGCGGGGCTTGCCGGGCGCGCCCCTTTCACGGGCCAGAAGGCCTCGGCGCGCAATGTTTCGACGATCATCCTCCTCCTGTCCGGTGAAGTGCTGCGCGATGAGGCGGGCAAGTTCGCCGGGTTCGCCGGACGCGCATTGCCACCGCACCCGGCGCTGTCGCTCGTCCCCGACCGCTCGAGTGCGCCCGCGACTGCCGGCGCATCCGTTGCGGGCGATGGCCTCAACGCCGAACTCGACCGTGCGCTGCGTACCCCGCTCGACCGGATCATCGCCGCCGCCGACAAGATCGTCGAACGTAGCGATGGCCCGCTGCGCAGCGACTATGCCGGTTATGCGGGCGACATCGCTGCTGCCGGTCGCCACCTGATGTCGGTAATCCGCTCGATGAGCGAAGGCGTGGCGGCTCCGCACCGCGTCGACCTGTCGGCCTGTGCCGACGAGGCGATCGCACTCGTTGCCGCTGCCGCCGAAGTACGCGGGGTGCCGCTCACGCTCGAGCCTGCCGCTTCGCCGCTGTTTGCCAAGGGCGACGCGCGCGGTGTCGTCCAGGTGATCGTCAACATTCTCGGCAACGCGATCCGCTATTCACCGCCGGGCAGCCCGGTGGCTATCAGCCTCGCCGTCGCTGCGGGCCGCGCGCGTGTGACGGTCGCCGACCGCGGACCGGGAATCGCGGCGGCCGACCAGCAACGCATCTTCCAGCGATTCGAGCGGGTCGACGACAGCGAAGCCGACGGCACCGGCCTCGGCCTCGCCATCTCGCTTCGGCTCGCCCGGCAAATGGGCGGCGAAATCAGCCTCGAAAGCGTCCCCGGCGAGGGGTCGCGTTTCACCTTGGAACTAGCGCTGGCCTAACGCGATCCTACCGGCACGTAATCGCGCTGGGTTGCGCCGACGTAAAGCTGGCGCGGGCGGCCGATCTTCTGTTCGGGATCCGAAATCATCTCGTTCCACTGGGCGACCCAGCCGACGGTCCGCGCCAGCGCGAACAGCGCGGTAAACATCTCGGTCGGGAAGCCGATCGCGTTCAGGATCACGCCCGAATAGAAGTCGACGTTGGGGTACAGTTTCTTGTCGATGAAATAGGGGTCGTTCAACGCGATATGCTCGAGCTCCTTGGCGACATCGAGCACCGGGTCGCTGATGTTGAGTTCCCTCAGTACCTCGTCGGCTGTCGTCTTCATGACCTTCGCCCGCGGGTCGAAATTCTTGTAGACGCGGTGGCCGAAGCCCATCAACCGGAACGGATCGTTCTTGTCCTTGGCCCGCGCGATGTACTCCGGGATGCGCTTCACATCGCCGATCTCACGCAGCATGTTGAGCGCGGCCTCGTTCGCCCCGCCATGCGCCGGGCCCCACAGGCAGGCGATCCCCGCCGCCATGCAAGCGAACGGATTGGCCCCAGATGATCCCGCCAGCCGCACGGTCGAGGTCGACGCATTCTGCTCGTGGTCGGCGTGGAGGATGAAGATCTTGTCCATCGCCGCTTCAATGATCGGGTTGACATCATATTTCTCGGCAGGGACGCCAAACGTCATGCGCAGGAAGTTGCCGGTGTAGCTCAGGTCGTTCTGCGGATAGAGGAACGGCTGCCCGACCGAATATTTGAACGCCATCGCGACCAAGGTCGGCATCTTGGCGATCAGCCGGTGCGATGCGATCATGCGCTGCTTGGCGTCGGTGATGTCGGTCGAATCATGATAGAAGGACGACAGCGCCCCAACGACCCCGCAGAGGATCGCCATCGGGTGAGCATCGCGGCGGAAGCCCCTGTAAAAAGTCGACAATTGCTCGTGCACCATGGTGTGGCGCGAAATCGTCCAGGTGAAATCGGCGAGTTCCTTCTCGCCCGGCAACTCACCGTGGAGCAGTAGGTAAGAGACTTCCATGAAGCTCGACCGTTCGGCCAGCTGGTCGATCGGATAGCCGCGGTGAAGCAGGATTCCCGCATCGCCATCGATATAGGTGATCGCGCTCTGGCATGACGCCGTCGAAGTGAAGCCGGGATCATAGGTGAACATCCCCGTTTCCGCATAGAATTTGCGGATGTCGACGACGTCCGGCCCGACCGTCCCGGGCAGCGTGGGGTATTTCTTCTCGGTGCTGCCGGTCTTGATGGTGGTCGGCTCGGTCATTCGGTCGGCTCCAACTGGTCGTCGATGCGGGCAATGCTTTCGCCCTGCCCGAGGTGAAATAGGACGTCAAAGATTCCGGGGGACGTGGTCCGCCCGGTCAGCGCCGCGCGAAGCGGCTGGGCGAGCTTGCCGAGCTTGAGCCCGGCCGTGTCGGCAATCTCCCGAACCGCCCTTTCGATCGCTTCGAGGGTCCACTCCGGCAGTGCGGCAAAAGCTTCCTTGGCGCGTCCGAGATAATTCAGTGCATCGGGCGTCAGTAGCGCCGCCGCAGCGGGCTCCATCGCCAGAGGACGCGCTTCGAACAGGAAGCGAGCTCCCTCCGCCAACTCGTTGAGATCATGGGCCCGCGCCTTGATCTGGGGCATTGCGCGCACCAGCAGCGCCTGCTGCGCCCCGTCGATCCCCAGCTTGGGCGCGACCAGAGCCGCGAGCCGCGCGTCATCGGCCTCGCGCACATAATGGCCGTTGAGATTCTCCAACTTCTTGTAGTCCATCCGCGACGGACTCTTGCCGACATGGTCGAGATCGAACCATTCGACTGCTTGCGCCAGGCTGATGATCTCGTGATCGCCATGACCCCAGCCGAGCCGCAGCAAATAATTGGCCAAGGCTTCGGGCAGGATGCCCAGCTCGTCGCGATAGGCATCGACACCGAGCGCACCGTGCCTTTTCGACAGCTTGGCCCCGTCAGGCCCGTGGATCAGCGGGATGTGGGCGTACGACGGTTCTTCCCATCCCATCGCACGAACGATTGTCAACTGCCTGAAGGCATTGTTCAAATGGTCGTCACCACGGATCACGTGCGTGACCCCCATGTCATCATCGTCAACCACGACCGCCAGCATGTAGGTCGGAGACCCGTCCGACCGCAGCAGCACCATGTCGTCGAGCTCGGGGTTGGCCACCGTCACTTGCCCCTGGACGAGGTCCTCGATCACCGTCTCGCCGTCGCGTGGCGCCTTGATCCGGACGACGAACGGGCGGCCATCGTCGGGCGCATCGCGCTCGCGCCACTCGCTCGTAAGCCGGAACGGCCTTCGCTCGGCCTGCGCCGAGGCGCGCCGCCCGGCCAGCTCCTCGGTGGTCAGGTAACAGCGATAGGCCTCGCCCTTCGCGAGCAATTGCTCGGCGACCTCGGCATGGCGCCCGGCCCGGTCATACTGGAACACCGGCGGCTCGTCCCCGCCGATCGAAAGCCAGTCGAGCCCGTCGATGATCGCGTCGATCGCCGGCTGGGTCGACCGCGCCCGGTCGGTATCTTCGATCCGAAGCAGGTATTTGCCACCATGGTGCCGCGCGAAAAGCCAGTTGAACAGCGCCGTCCGCGCGCCGCCGATGTGGAGGAAGCCGGTCGGGGAGGGGGCGAACCGTGTAACTACTGGCCTTGCGCTCACGCGGCCTTTCCTTTGTTCTGATTGCGTAATGGAGTGGGCGAGCGCCCCTAGCATAGCCGGTTCGCCGCTGCCACTGGCGGCGCGTCAGATCAATGCGTTCCTCGCCGCCGCTCATCAAAAGATCGAGCTGTTTCTCGACGCGCAACAGGACCAGCTACCCCTGTGGGGCGCAGCGGGGTTGGGCGGCGGCGTCGCGCTGTGGTTCTGCTTGCAAGGGCCGGTGCAGTGGCAAGCGCTCCTATGCCTGGCCGCCAGTGCGATGCTGGCCGGTTTCCTGCTGGTCCCGGGTCGAAGCGGAACGGCGCTTGGCTGGCTCGGGCTGACGGTTGCCGCGGGGATGGGGTTGGCGTGGGGCAAGGCCGAGTGGGTAACTGCACCACGGCTAGAGCGCCCTGTTATCGCGCAATTCAGCGCCACGCTGCTGCTGGCTGAGCCGCGCGCGGCCGACGGCAAGCTTCGCCTCACGCTCGCGCCGCATGACCCTAAGCTGCCGCCGCAAGTACGCGTCAATGTCGATCTGGATGCAGCGCCCCCCGGGCTCAATGACGGCGCCGAGCTTCGCCTCCGCGCGCGACTTGCCCCGCCGCCGCCGATGGCGCTTCCCGGCAGCCATGATTTCGCCCGCGATGCCTGGTTCAAGGGGCTGGGCGCGGTCGGCAAGGCGCTCGGTCCGATCACCGTCCTCCGCCCCGCCCCGCCGTCCGGCCTCGACGGACTGCGCGACCAGCTCGATCGCCACATCCAGCAGGCGTTGCCTGGTCCCGCAGGGACGATTGCCACCGCCTTCGTCAGTGGTAACCAGAACGCGATTTCGAAGGACGACGCCGATGCCATGCGCCGCTCGGGCCTCGCGCATCTGCTGTCGGTCAGCGGCCTGCACATCGCCGCCGTCGTCGCCGCGACGATGTTTCTGTCACTCCGCCTGCTGGCGCTTAGCGAGCGGCTTGCGCTGCGCTTCAACCTGGTGCTGGTCGCCGCGGCCTTCGCGGCTGCTGCCGGGATCGGCTACACTTTGCTCACTGGCGCGCAGGTGCCGACCGTGCGCAGCTGCGTCGCGGCGCTCCTCGTTCTCGCGGGCTTGGCGCTGGGACGCGAGGCGCTCAGCCTGCGGTTGGTCGCGGCGGGCGCGGTACTGGTCATGCTGATCGCGCCCGAGGCAGTGGTCGGGCCAAGCTTCCAGATGAGTTTCGCCTCGGTTGCGACGATCATCGCATTGCAATCTTCGGCACCTGTCCGAGCTTTGTTCGAACGACGCGAAGAAGGTCTGCTTCAGCGGATCGCGCGCAGCTTTGGGTCGCTCTTGCTCACCGGCCTGGTCGTCGAGTTCGCGCTAATGCCGTTCGCGCTGTATCATTTCCACCGCGCGGGCTTTTACGGCGTCATCGCCAACCTCGTCGCGATTCCGTTGACGACCTTCGTCTGCATGCCGCTCGAGGCCGCCGCGCTGGCGCTGGATGCGGTCGGGCTCGGCCATCCGCTGTGGGTCGCCGCCGGATGGTCGCTCGACCTGTTGCTGTGGGTCGCACACCGTGTCGCGGGGGTGCCGGGCGCGGTCGCGATGCTGCCGACGATGCCGACCGCAGCCTTTGCGGCGATGGTGCTGGGCGGGATGTGGTGTTGCCTGTGGCGGGGGAGGGTGCGCGCGTGGGGCGTTGTGCCGATCGCCGCCGGCGCGCTCGCTGCGGTACTGGTGCCCGTGCCCGACCTGCTAATCAGCGGTGACGGCCGCCACGTCGCGCTGGTCCGCGCCGGAAGGCCGCCTCTGATGCTGCGCGAGCGCGCCGGCGACTTCACGCGCCGGCTGTTCACGGAAAGCGCCGGCTTCGATGGCGACACCGGCTGGATCGAGGATGAGCCGGGCGCCCGCTGTACCCTTGACGCCTGCCGCTTCACGGTGGGACGAGACGGCCGCAGCTGGCATGTCCTCGCCTTCCGCTCGGCCTACCTCGCCCCGTGGACTGACACCGTCGCGGCGTGCGCCAATGCTGACATTGTCATCGCCGATCGCCGCTTGCCCCGCGGCTGCTCACCGCGCTGGCTCAAGCTCGACCGCCAGGCTCTGGCCCGGTCTGGCGGGCTGACGATCCGGCTGGGCAATCCGCCAGTGATCACGACGGTCGTCGATGGGGTAGGGCAGCATCCATGGGCGTCGTGACCGGTTGACATGGCGCGCTTGGGCTGGCCTTACTGTAAGGGGGTGCGAACCGCAGGAGAGGATATCATGCCGCAATTCGTCATCGAGCGTGAAATGCCGGGCGTAGGCCAACTCGGCCCGGACGCGCTGAAGGGCGCCAGCCAGGGCAGCTGCAGTGTGTTGCGCGAACTCGGGCCCGAGATTCAGTGGGTCCACAGCTATGTCACTGACGATAAGATCTACTGCATCTATCGCGCACCGAGCGAGGACCTCATCCGCCGGCACGCCGAAACCGCTGGCTTCCCCGCCAATTCGATCGCGCAGGTCCGCGCCACGATCGATCCGACCACTGCGGAATAGTTCGGGGGCAGCGCTAAGCGGTGCTCCACACCGCCAGCTCGCTGCCCGATGGGTCGATGAAGTGGAAGCGCCGCCCGCCGGGAAAGGCGAAGATCGGCTTGGCGATGACGCCGCCGGCCTTGCCGACCGCGTCGAACGCCGCGTCGAGATCGTCCACCCGGATCACCGGTAGCGGTGCCGACAGCGACTCCTCGCGCTGGCCGTTGAGGCCGACGTCGACGGTCTCGCCTTCGGTGGCTGCATAGTCAGGCCCAAACTCGGTGAAGTTCCAGGCGAACGCCTTGGTGTAAAAAGCGCGAGTCAGTTCATGCGCGCTGACGCTCGGCAACTCGACATAGTCGATTCGTGCCACGCTGCCTGGCCCGTCGCCCACCTCAATACCGCCGGATCAGGCCGGCCAGCTTGCCCTGGATGCGGATCTGGTCGGGGCGATAGCGCTGGGCCTCGTAGTGGCGGTTGGCGGGGTCGAGACGGATCATCTGACCCTCGCGGCGGAAGGTCTTGAGCGTCGCTTCGGCCTCATCGATCAGCGCGACGACGATCTCGCCCTCGCGCGCTGTGTCGACCCGACGGATCAGCGCGAAGTCACCATCGAGAATGCCTTCCTCGACCATCGAGTCGCCCGATACTTCGAGCGCAAAATGTTCGCCCGGGCCGAGCAACGCGGCGGGCACCGCGAACCCCTCGGTCCCCTGCAGCGCCTCGATCGGGGTGCCCGCAGCGATCCGCCCGTGGAGCGGGATCTCGATCGTGTCGTTGGCGGCGGTCCGCGGCGTGGCCTGCACCGACGCAGCCTTTGCCGCCACCGCGGGTTTAGCAATCTCGGGCATCCTGAGCACTTCAAGCGCCCGCGCCCGATTGGGGAGGCGGCGAATGAACTGCCGCTCCTCAAGCGCCGAAATCAGCCGATGCACGCCCGACTTCGACTTCAGATCGAGCGCTTCGCGCATCTCGTCAAAACTTGGCGACACCCCGCTTTCACCGAGCCGCTGGTGGATAAAGCTCAGCAACTCATGCTGCTTGGACGTAAGCATTGGCCGTCTCCGCCACGTTCCTCTGAAGGAACAGAGGCAGAACGTGTAGGAAACACTCGCGTGTCCGTCAAGTGCCGATTCGGACCATGTCTACAAATGCCCGGATGAGGTCGGTACCACGCTCGCTAGCGATGCTTTCCGGGTGGAATTGGAGGCCGTGGACGGGGGCGAATCGGTGGCGCAGCGCCATCACCGTCCCGTCGTCGCTCCACGCGTTGGCAACCAGTGGCGCGGGCATCTTGCCGATAGCCAACGAATGATAGCGCGTCGCGGCGAACGGGGAGGGGAGGCCAGCGAACAATCCGCTGCCATCGTGCCGCACCGGTAGCGCCTTACCGTGGACCGGGGTGACGCGCCCGACGGTTCCGCCGCAGGCGATGGCGATCGCCTGATGACCAAGGCACACACCGAGCAATGGGCGGCGCGCCTCGATGCAAGCGGCGGCAATCGCCACCGAAGCTCCGGCGTCCTCCGGCCGCCCGGGACCGGGCGAAATCATGATCCCGTCGAATTCCGGCGACAATGCGTGCTCGACGGTTATCGCGTCGCTGCGCACGAACCGCACCTTAGCGCCGACGACGCGCAGCGTATCGACCAGCATGAATGTGAAGCTGTCGACATTGTCGATCATCAGCAGTCGCGGGGTGGCGGCGACGAGGGGCAAGCCGGACGCGCTTACCGGACCGCCCCTATTGCGCCGCGCCGGTCGGCGAAACCAGCCGCTGACGCGTCGCCGCAATCGCTGCCTCGTTGCGCTTCACCCGGACTTCGGCCTGCACCGCGGCGAGGAATTGAAGGGCATATTCCTGCGACGCGCCCTGCTGGAACTGGCCCTGAACACGGCCGATCAGCGACGGCTGAGTCATCGCATTGCCAGGAACGATCTTGGTGGCTCGGATGATCGCGAAGGCGTTGGCCGACGGCAGCGGTACGAGACGGCTCTTGCCCTGTGACAGGCTGAATAGCATTTGCAGCGCCGGAACGACCGCGGGCGGCGACTGTTCGATCTGGATGCGCCGCGCACGGATCGGGCTGACCGGCGGGAGATTGACTCCGGCGGTGGCCAGCGCCTGCGCGAACGGCGCGCCGGCGGCGATCTTGGCGGCGATCGCGGTGGCCACGCTGCGAGTTTTGAGCAGTGTCTGCTTGGTCACCCAGTCGCTCGCGACGCGGGCGCGCACGGCGTCGAGCGGCGCGGGTGCGGCGGGCTGATCCCTGCCCAGCGCGACGAGTGCGAATCCAGCCTCGCCGGGAAGCGTCTCGACCACCGGCTTGTCGTCGGGGGTAAGCTCGAAGCCCGACTTCAGCGCCCCGGCAAGCTCGGCCGGCAGCTTGTATTGCGGATCGCCGAGCGCCTTTCCCTGCGCGGTCAGCAGCGGCGTCTCGCTGACGGCCAGCTTGTTCTTTGCGACGGCGTCGGCGAAGCCTTGACCCTCGTCGATCCCGTCCTGAATGCGGTTGACGAGGTCGCCGAGCGCGGTCTTGCGCTTGTTGACGGAAAGTTTAGCCGCGATCTCGGTCCGGGCGGTGGCAAGGCTCTTGCCCGGGTCGCCTTTGACGCTCTCGACGCGGATGACGTGCCAGCCGAGGTCGGACTGGATCGGCCCGACGATCGTCCCGGCGTTGACGGCGGGCGCGAAGACGGCGGCGGCGACCTTTTCGTTGGCGAGTTCGACGAACTGGGCGCGGGTCTGCGGGCCGACCGAAACGTCCGCGGCGCTGAGCCCGGCGGGCTGGGCGGCGGCGGCGAAGTCACCCGTCCTGGCACGCGTGGCGATCGCGGCGGCGACCTTTGCGTCAGGCACGACCGCCTGGCTGATGACGCGCGTTTCCTTGGCGCCATAGGTTGCCTGGTTGGCATTGTAATAAGCGGCGATCTCCTGGTCGCTCGGGACCGCGCCCGCGACGTCGGTCGGTCCGAACCGCGCGATCCGTAGGATGCGCTGTTCCGGCACCGTGTAGCGTGCCTTGTTGGCGGTATAGAAGGACGCGAGGTCGGCGTCGCTCGGCTTCAATCCGGCGGCGAAGGCCGAGATCGGCACGATCGCCATTTCGCCCTCGCGCTCTTCGAGCAGCATCGACGCATAAGGCGAGGCCATGCCGATCGACAGCCGCGCTTCGGCCGCCGCCGGGGTCAGGATCAGCCGCTGGATCAGTTGCTGGCTGATCAGGCGGCGGACTTCACCGTCGGTCATCCGCTGCTGGCCGAGGAATTGCTGATAGGCGAGGTCGGAGAATTTGCCGTCGAGCCCGCGCGTCCCCGGGATCTTGGCGATCTCCGCCCCGATCAGGCGCGGTGACAGGATGAAACCATTGTTCTTCGCGAACGCCCCGAGCGCACGGCCCTCGATCAGCGACTGGACCAACGGGAGATAATCAGTCGCGAGATCCTGGTAGGTCGCGGCGGGGTTCTGCTGTCGGATGCGGTTTAGCGCCTGCTCCATCGCTCGGCTGACATCCTGCTCGGTGACTTCCTCGTCGCCCGCCTTGGCCAGCGTGCTGCTGCCCAGCCCGAAGTTGGAGTTACGCGTCGAACTGATGTCACCGAGCGCGAAGCTGGCGAGGATCGCGACCAGGAACGCCACCAATATGCCGGTGCCGATCTTGGACTTGGACAGGCGGCGGAAACTGTCGAGCATGACCACTAGGCTTTCGTAACGCGGAAACCGGGTGCTTTAGCTTGATCCGATCTTGGCGCAAGCCGCCCCACTTGCTAGGCGCGGCCGGGCCACAGCGAAGAGGACAATATGGCCAACCGTAAGCTCGTCGCGGGCAATTGGAAAATGCACGGCACCGCCGACAGCATCGCCGAGATCGTGCGCATCGCCGCCGCCGTCCCCGCCGGGGTCGATGTCGCGCTGTGCCTGCCCGCGACGCTAATCGAGCGCGCCGCCCGTGCCGTGCCGGGTTTCGCGATCGGCGGTCAGGACGTTCACGGCGAGGCGAAGGGCGCGTTCACCGGCGACCTCGCCGCGCACCAGCTCCACGACGCCGGCGCCCGTCTGGTGATCGTCGGCCACTCCGAACGCCGTGACGGGCATCGCGAGAGCGACGGGCAGGTGCGCGCCAAGGCGATCTCCGCAATGGCCGCAGCGCTCGACGTCATCCTGTGCGTCGGTGAAAGCTTTGCCGAGCGCGAAGCGGGGCGCGCAGTCGCCACCGTCTCCGCCCAGCTCGACGCCTCGCTCCCGCCAGCAGCACCCGACGCGGTCGCTTATGAGCCGATCTGGGCGATCGGCACCGGCCGCATCCCGTCGCTTGAGGACATTGGTGAGATGCACTCCGCGCTGCGCGGACGATTGGTCGCGTTGTACGGCGAAGCCGGCGTGGCCGTGCGGTTGCTCTACGGCGGATCGGTCAAGCCATCGAACGCGGCCGAGATTTTCGGCGTCGCCGATGTCGACGGCGCGTTGGTCGGCGGCGCGAGCCTGACCGCCGCCGATTTCCTGCCGATCGTCGTTGCGGCGGCGAACAGCTGAGGCTACTTGCCAGCCGCCGGGCGGGGCTTTACAATTTCTTTGATACCTTGGGGAAATCCGAAATGCGTGGAATATATTGGTTCGCCGCGATGAGCGCGGTGGCGTTGGTGTCGTCGGCTGCCGCGGCGCAAGACATGAGCTTCCCCAAGGGCGGGGATATTCCCACGAAATTCTCCCCGCTCCGCGACAGCTTTGCCTATGTGAAGCGCGAGGTCGAAATCCCGATGCGCGACCGAGTGACGCTACATACCGTGATCCTGGTACCGCGCGGCGCGACCCGGGCGCCGATGATGCTCGACCGCACCCCCTATTCGGCTGACAAGCTGATGACGCGCGAGTCCGGCGGTCCGCAAATCGAGGACGCGTTGTTCCCGTCCTACGCCGAGCTGGCTCACGGCGGCTACATCATGGTCGCGCAGGACGTTCGGGGAAAATATAAGTCGAAGGGCGACTATGTCATGAACCGGCCGCTGGTCGGCCCGCTCAACACGACCAAGGTCGACCATTCGACCGACGCCTATGACACGATCGAATGGCTGGTGAAGCATGTCCCCGAATCGAACGGCCGGGTCGGCACGATCGGTACGAGCTACGACGGCTTCACCACGCTGATGAGCCTGGTCAATCCGCACCCCGCACTCAAGGCGGCGGTGCCGATCAACCCGATGGTCGATGTGTGGAAGGGCGACGACTGGTTCCACAATGGCGCCTTCCGCCAGGAAATGATGAGTTACGTCTATTTCCAGACTGCCAAGACCGACAGCAGCGAGGAATGGTATAGTAACCGCTACGACGATTACGCGACCTTCATGCATTATGGTTCGGCGGGTGCGTTGGCGACCGCGATGGGGATGGACCAGCTGCCTTTCTGGCGTCGCGTGTCGCAACACCCCGCTTATGATGCGTTCTGGCAGGGCCAGGCGGTCGACGTGATCCTGGCGCGTGCCCCGCTGACCGTGCCGACCTTGTTCGTCGACGCGCAGTGGGACCAGGAGGATATTTACGGTGCGCCAGCGGCCTATGCCGCGGTCAAGTCGAGCCCCAACGCGCATTTCGTAATGGGGCCATGGTATCATGGTGAGGCCAATAGCGAGGCCTCCTCGCTCGGCGTACTCGATTATGGCAACGACACCGGCAAGGCGTTTCGCTCGACGGTAATGATCCCGTTCCTCGATGCGCACCTGAAGGACGGAGCGCCCGCGGTCGTGACCCCCGCGGTGACGGTCTACGAGACGGGTACCAACAGCTGGCACAATTACGCCGAGTGGCCGCGCGCGTGCGACGGCTGCGCGACGCCCCTGAAGCCGCTCTATCTCGCCGGCAATGCGTCGCTGTCGTTCAGCCAGCCGATCGCGGGCACGGCGTACGACGAGTATGTCTCGGATCCGGCCAAGCCGGTGACCTATCGCAATCGCCCCAATGCCGCGCCCTATGCGAAGGGTTCGACCTGGTCGAAATGGCTGGTCGACGACCAGCGCTTCGCTTCGGCGCGGCCTGATGTGCTGACTTATACCAGCGACGTGCTGACCGCTCCGGTGCACATCGCGGGGCAGCCGGTCGCGCACCTCGTCGCATCGACCAGCGGCAGCGACAGCGACTGGGTCGTCAAGCTGATCGACGTGTATCCCGACCAATATCCGCAAAAGCCCGAGATGGGCGGCTATGAGCTGGCCGTGTCGATGGACGTGCTGCGCGGCCGCTATCGCGACGATCCGGCGCACCCGACCCCGATCCCGGCGAACCAGCCGATCGCGTACAAGCTGGTGCTTCCGAACGCGAACCATGTCTTCCTGCCGGGTCACCGGATCATGGTCCAGGTCCAGTCGAGCTGGTTCCCGCTCTACGACCGCAACCCGCAAACCTATGTCCCCAACATCTTCTTCGCCAAGCCGGCCGACTATGTGAAGGCGACCCAGCGGGTGTTTCACGCAGCCGGTCAGGCAAGCTATGTCGCACTACCGGTAGTCGGAGACTAAGCCCGCGGCGGCGGCGCGGATTGAAACCCGCGCCACCGACGGCTAGAGGCCAACCGACCATTTTCCCGAAAGCGCGCCCATGTTCACCTTCCTGCTCATCGTCCAGACGATCGTCGCCGCCAGCCTTGTCGGGACGATCCTGATGCAGCGGTCGGAAGGCGGAGGCCTCGGCGTCGGCGGGTCTTCATCGGGGTTCATGACCGCGCGCGGGGCGGCCGATTTCCTGACCCGCGCCACGGCGGTGCTTGGCGGGCTGTTCATCGTCCTGTCGATCCTGCTCGCCGCGATCGCCGGGGTGACTTCAGCGCCGAACAAGGTTGATACCTCGCTGGTCAAGCAGCAGACCGTCCCGACCGTCCCGACCGTCCCGACCGGCCCCGCTCCGGCGTTCGGCGTTCGCCCGGTCCCGCCGGCCGAAACCGGCGGCATCCCCAACCGTAACCAGACCGCGGCGGGCCAGCTTCCCGCCAACGGCACCGCCCCAGCCGTCCCCGTCCAGTAATTTTCTGGGAAAGCGGGGACCGAGCGTCCTAAAAACGTGCAACCCCGATTCGCGCGCTTGCCAGCATCGACCGTGCGACCCTAAGGCTATCCTCCCATGACCCGGTATATATTCGTCACCGGCGGCGTGGTCTCATCGCTCGGTAAAGGCCTGCTCGCCGCGTCGCTCGGCGCGCTCCTCCAGGCGCGTGGCTTCTGCGTCCGCATCCGCAAGTTCGATCCCTATCTCAACGTCGATCCGGGGACGATGTCGCCCTATCAGCACGGCGAAGTCTACGTCACCGACGACGGTGCCGAGACCGATCTCGACCTTGGCCATTACGAGCGCTTTACCGGCGTCGACGGCAAGCAGTCGGATAATATCACCACCGGCCGCATCTACCGCGACATCATCACGCGCGAGCGGCGCGGCGACTATCTCGGCGCGACGGTACAGGTCATCCCGCACGTTACCAACGCGATCAAGGAATTCGCGCTCAACGAGACAGACGGGATCGACTTCATCATCTGCGAGATCGGCGGCACCGTCGGCGACATCGAGAGCCTGCCGTTCATCGAGGCGCTGCGCCAGCTGCGCAACGACCTTGGCCGCGATCGGACCGTCGCCGTCCATACGACGCTGGTGCCGTGGATCGCCGCGGCGGGGGAGCTGAAGACCAAACCGACGCAGCATTCGGTGCGCGAACTGACCAGCCTCGGTATCCAGCCCGACGTGCTGCTGTGCCGCTGCGACCGGCCCTTGCCGCAAAGCGACCGCGAGAAGATCGCGCTGTTCTGCAACGTCCCCGTCTCGGCGGTGATCCCGGCGCTCGACGCGCGCTCGATCTACGATGTTCCGCTGCGCTATCATGAAGAGGGTCTCGACGACGCCGTGCTCGACGTGTTCGGGATCGATGCGCCGCGCCCCGACCTGACGCGCTGGCACGACATCATGGATCGCCTCGACAACCATGAAGGCGAAGTCACCATCGGCGTCGTCGGCAAATATGTCGGGCTGCCCGATGCCTATAAATCGCTGCGAGAGGCGCTGGTTCACGGCGGCCTCGCCAACCGGACGAAGGTCAACATCCGCTGGCTCGACGCTGAACTGTTCGAGGGCGATAGCCCAGACCTCGCAGCGGAATTGGAACCGCTCCACGGCATTCTCGTCCCCGGCGGCTTTGGCGAGCGCGGCAGCGAGGGCAAGATCGCCTCGGTCAAATTCGCCCGCGAGCGGGGCGTGCCGTTCTTCGGCATCTGCCTCGGCATGCAGATGGCGTGCATCGAGGGGGCGCGGAACACCGCCGGGATCGCGAATGCCTCAACCACCGAATTCGGGGAGACGTCCGAGCCGGTCGTTGGCCTGATCACCGAATGGATGAGTGAGAGCGGCCTCCAGCAGCGCGCGGCGGGGGGCGACCTTGGCGGCACGATGCGGCTCGGCGCCTATCCCGCTGTGCTCGACGGCAACAGCCACGTCGCCGCGCTGTATGGCACGACGCAGATCGAGGAGCGACACCGCCACCGCTACGAGGTCAACGCCCATTACCGTGACGCGCTCGAGAAAGGCGGACTGATCTTCTCCGGCCTGTCACCCGACGGAATGCTTCCCGAAATCGTCGAACGGCCCGACCACCCGTGGTTCATCGGCGTCCAGTTCCACCCCGAGCTCAAAAGTCGCCCGTTCAACCCGCACCCGCTATTCGCCGGTTTCATAGGCGCGGCGCTCAAGCAGTCGAGGCTGGTCTAAAGCTTGCGGGGTAGGGGCCGCAACCCTATCTCGACCCGATGCGCTTGCTGATCGCCCTCCTGAGCGACCACCCTGTAGCGTCATCCCGGGCTTGACCCGGGACGCGCATGCCTTCGCGAAAGAAGGCAGGCCCGGATGAAGCCCGGAATGACGATGCCCAACACCGCCAGCCCCGCGGGCGCGATGGACCCGAACATGTCCAGCATGGGACACCGCGGGCATGACGCCATGACCGGCGCGCTCGGCCGCTATCCGATGGAGCGCGAGGCTTCGGGCACCGGCGCGGCCTCACGGGTTTCTCCTTGGCAACCCAAGGAGAAGCCCGTGGGCCTGACCGCCATCGCCCTTAACGCCGTCCACCTCGCCCGCGCACTCGCCGCCGCAAATTATTCCGGCCAGCCGAATTAACCTGACGCTGAACCAAGGGAACGCAAATCAGACCGAATGGTTACGCTCACGAACCAGGTAAGAAGGGAACAACCCATGCTCGCAACCATCGCCATCATCCTGATTGTCCTGTGGCTGCTCGGCGCGTTTGCCTTCCACATCGCTGGCGGCCTCATCCACATCCTGCTGGTTATCGGCATCATCGTTCTGGTTCTGCACTTCATCCGCGGTCGCCGCGTCATCTGAGCGATCAATGCTGGACTGTACCGAACCCGAACTATCATGGCGGGCCTGGGTCTAGCCGAAGGACCTGGGCGACGCTGTTTGTGCCCCCGATTGCGGTGAGCCGTGCGCGCCTCTACATCGCGGCCCTATGACCAACACCGTCTCCACTCGCCTGCTCGTCCTCGGCTCCGGCCCCGCAGGGCTCACCGCCGCCATCTACGCCGCGCGCGCCGGCATGAGCCCCGTCGTCGTTCAGGGCATCCAGCCCGGCGGCCAATTGACCACCACCACCGACGTGGAAAATTACCCCGGCTTCCGCGACGTCATCCAAGGCCCGTGGCTGATGGAGGAAATGCAGGCGCAGGCCGAGCATGTCGGCACGCGCGTGTTGTGGGACCACATCAGCGAGGTCG
Source organism: Sphingomonas sp. (assembly GCF_025362505.1). Classification (GTDB taxonomy): domain Bacteria; phylum Pseudomonadota; class Alphaproteobacteria; order Sphingomonadales; family Sphingomonadaceae; genus Sphingomicrobium. The sequence goes on from NZ_JANYGG010000117.1 coordinate 27,120, forward strand.
ACCTGACTCGCCGCCCGTTTCGGCTGAGCGGCGACGGTGGCACTGTCTACAGCTGCGACACTCTCGTCATCGCCACCGGGGCGCAGGCGCGATGGCTCGGCCTCCCGTCCGAAGAACGGATGAAAGGCAAGGGCGCCTCGGCCTGCGCGACCTGCGACGGGTACTTCTATCGCGGCAAGAAGGTCGCGGTGATCGGCGGCGGCAATACCGCGGTCGAGGAAGCGCTCTACCTCACCAACCACAGTCACGACGTCACCCTGATCCACCGCCGCGACAGCCTTCGCGCGGAGAAGATCCTTCAAGACCGGCTGTTCGCCAACCCCGCAATCAAGGTCGTCTGGCACAGCGAAGTCGCCGAGTTCGTTGCCGGCGGCACTCCCGAGGCTCTGGTCGGGCTCGACCTGCGCGATGTCCGCACCGGCGAGATCAGCCGGATCGATGTCGAGGGCGCGTTCGTTGCAATCGGCCATGACCCCGCGACCGAGCTGTTCAAAGGCAAGCTCAAGCTCGATAGCGACGGCTACATCGCGGTCGAGACCGGATCGACCCGCACCAGCGTCGATGGTGTGTTCGCGTGCGGCGACGTGATGGACAAGCTCTACCGCCAGGCGGTCACCGCCGCCGGCACCGGCTGTATGGCCGCGCTCGACGCCGAACGCTATCTGGCTGCGCAAGAGTATGAGGCGCTTCAGGCGGCGGAGTAAATGGTCGGGCTGTTGTTCGCGATCGGCGGGAATCCGACGTTTTGCCGCGACCGCTCGGAATGGCGAAAGTCTTCTTACGGCGTGAGCGCGACCAGCAGCTTGCGGAACGCCACGACGAAGGTGGCTGCAAAAATCACCGTCAACAGACTACCGACAAATATGACCGATCGCGCCGCCGATGGCATGGCCACAAAAAACGACGCCACGACTAGTAGAATGTAGAGAACCACGGTCGTGACGGCCGCGACCATGACGGCAACTAGTGCGGCAATGAACATGCGGTGCTTGTCGACCATGACATGAGTCCTTGTCGGTCAAATATGTGAGCGCAACACCTGACGCCTATTTTTTAATCGGCGCAACTGGGTCGCAAACGGACCAACGGCACGCGAATGTTCCCAATGTTCGCGGTCACCAAGGGGGTACTGGCGATCGCGAAGCAGTGCAAAAAGATCGATCCGATTGTCAAACAGCCGTCATCGGACTGGCATGGCAAAGGGGCTGTAGGAAAGCGAAAAAGCACTTCGTCTTCAGTAGCCAACTGCACCGAACACTCGCTCGACGCCGCCGCCCAGCGCCGACGCACATCGTCACGACGACATGTTTCCACTGCGCTTGCCTGCTTGCAAGCGGAGTGCTTGCAATCGTCTTTGCGATGTCACCAACTAATTGAACGCTATGATAAAATTGCGATCAAGATTGTAAGGCTGCCGAGTCCGAGTGACAACGGAACTCTCAAGCGAAGCCAGCCGGGCGGACTTACGCCGCTCGCGGCCAATTTATGATCGATAACTAGAGTTGCGATCAGCGATGCGCCGATGACCAACAGGCTTCGTCCGGCAGACAGGCCGATTGCCCAGACGCCGATTGCTGCAAATGCGATCAGCGAGGGGGTGACCGCGGCGATCCAGACGCCCCAATGGACGTCGGTTTGTCGATGCGACGCAAGCCCCCACCACGCCCCGCCGAGGAAGCTCAAAATCGCGCCAGAATAAGCGAGTGCAGCCCCCCCCGCAGCAGGACCGAACCGCGCAGGGCCTGCAATTATAACCACTGCCAGCAAAATCTGCGGCGCCAGTCCCGCAAAGCCAAGCCATCGCGCCGCAGAAGGCAGCGTCCGTGGCTCGGTTGGAAGCGCACGGCCCATCTTCTGTACTCCAGAGCTTTCAAGCGCGAACAACCGTCGGTAACGGGCATTTCTCGCGGGCTCGCAAGCCGCCATTTTCTGCGGTTGCTAAAGGACCTCGAACAACCCCGCTGCGCCCATTCCGCCGCCGACGCACATCGTCACGACGACATGCCTGACCCCGCGGCGCTTGCCCTCGAGCAGCGCATGGCCGGTGAGGCGAGCGCCCGACATGCCGTAGGGGTGGCCGATCGAGATGGCGCCGCCGTTGACGTTGAGCTTGTCCATCGGGATGCCTAGCGTATCGGCGCAGTAGAGGACCTGGACCGCGAACGCTTCGTTCAGCTCCCACAGCCCGATGTCGCTGACCTGAAGCCCGAAGCGCTTGAGCAATTTGGGGACGGCATAGACCGGGCCGATGCCCATTTCGTCGGGCTCGGTGCCGGCAACAGCCATGCCGAGGTAACGGCCGAGCGGGGCGAGACCGCGCTCAGCCGCCATCTCGCTGGTCATGATGACACAGGCCGAGGCACCGTCGCTAAGCTGTGAGGCGTTGCCCGCAGTGATGATGTTCTCCGGCGTGCCGCGCACCGGCTGGAGCTTCTGCAGGTCGGCGAGCGTGGTCTGCGGGCGGTTGCCCTCGTCCTTCTCGATCGTCACCTCGTGCATCGTGATCGCGCCGGTCTCCTTGTCCTTGACGCCCATCATCGCGGTGACCGGGATGATCTCGTCGGCGAACACGCCCGAAGCTTGCGCGGCGGCGGTGAGTTGCTGCGACCGCAAGGCATATTCGTCGCACCGTTCGCGGCTGATGCCATAGCGGTTGCCGACCACTTCGGCGGTGTCGATCATCGGCATGTAGACGCCATTGTGCATCGCCAGCAGCTCGGGGTCGGCCCCGACGCGCATCTCACCGGTCTGGACGAGGGAGATGCTCTCCACTCCGCCGGCGACGCACACGTCCATGCGGTCGACGATAACCTGTTTGGCGGCCGTGGCGATGGCGACCAGGCCCGAGGCGCACTGGCGGTCGATCGACAGGCCGGCGACCCCGACGCCGAGGCCGGCACGAAGCGCGGCGGTGCGGCCGATGGTGGTCTGAACGCCCTGTTGGAGCGCGGCGCCCATCACGACGTCCTCGATCTCCGCAGGGGCCACGCCGGCGCGCTCGACGGCGGCACGGATGGCGTGGGCGGCGAGGGTCGGCGACGGAGTGGCGTTGAACGCGCCGCGATAGGCGCGGCCGATGGGGGTGCGGGCGGTGGAAACGATGACGGCGTCACGAACGGACATATTCTCTCTCCTGATATTTCTTGTGGTCAGACGAACAGCAGGCCGAGCCACTGCGCGGTCAGCGCGGGCTTGGTCTCGCCTTCGATTTCAACGGTGACGGTGTGGCGGGTGAGGAGTTGGCCGGGGGCTTTCTCGTTAAGGCTGTCGAGGGTGAACTGACCGCGCACGCGCTTGCCTGAACGGACCGGGGCGATGAAGCGGACCCGGTCGAGGCCGTAATTGACCGCCATCTTGAGATTGTCGGGGGACATCATGACGTCGGCGGCCATTCGGCTGAGCAACGATAGCGAGAGGAAGCCGTGGGCGATGGTGCCGCCGAACGGGGTGTGGGCGGCGGCGGCCGGGTCGACATGGATGAACTGCTGATCCTCGGTCGCGTCGGCGAAGGCCTGGATGCGCGACTGGTCGACTGTGATCCAGCCGGAAGTGCCGATGTCGGTGCCGATTTTTGCGCGGATCTGGTCGAGAGTGGCGATGGGCATGGGCTGTCCTAGGCGCGGCGCAAAGCCCCTGACAAGCCCCCGGCAGGCGACGCTACGGAAGCGCGGGTTGACCGTCGCACGAAGCAGTGTATTATTGATGCAATACAGTCTGGAGATATGATGTTCCTGCTTATTGCCGCCGCCGCCGTCGCCGCCGCGCCGCCTGTCCTGGAGCTCACCGCCGATCCGCGGCCGCTTCATCCTTATGCCGAGCTTGGCGCGAGCGGAGTCGAAGTGGATGGCGATCTTCTGATCCGCAACAGCGGCAACGCGGCGTGGGAATTGGTCGAGCTGGCGTTAGACGTGCGCGATCCCAGAGGGCGGTTGATCCAGCGCAAGGAGCTCAATCAAAACGGCACATCGCCAAGCATCAATCTGGTCACCGAGCGGATTGTAGCGGCGGGCAAGAGCCTGCTCATCTTCAACCCGCTGGCGCGGTTCGCTGCGGACGTCCATCCGGCCCGGCTCGATTACCGGCTGACCTTCCAGGGGCCAGGGGAAAAGCGGCTGGTGCTCCCCGTCAGTATGACGCCGCGCGCCGAACCCGTGCGACGCTTCGCCTTTCCGCTCAAGGGGCGCACGCTGGTATGGGACGGACATGATTTTGCATCGCATCATCGGCGCTGGAATTATGTTCACCCAATGCTGGCGGGGGCGGGGTTCGCAAGCATCGCGGCACGTTACAGCATGGACCTGATCCTGGTCGATGCCGAAGGCAGGAGGTCAACCGGCAACGAGGACGTCAATGCCAACTGGACATCGTTCGGTGCCCCGGTGCGAAGCGTTGGCCCCGGCCGCGTCGTTGCGCTGCGCGAAGACCAGGCCGACGACCGCAATTTCGATGTCGCGACGGTCGCCATCCCCAACGCGATGTACGGCAATTACGTGATCATCGCTCATGATGACGGCAGTTTTTCGATGTACGGGCATGTCCAGCAGGGAAGCGTGGTCCCCAAGATCGGCGCGCGGGTGAAGACCGGCGAAGCCATCGCCAGGGTCGGAGCGTCGGGATCGGCACTGTTCCCGCATCTCCATTTTCAAAGAATGGACGGGCCCAATGATCGAAGCGAGGGGGTGCCGACGCGCTTCACCGGGATCGCGCGACCGGGCGGTGGCGCCTGTGCCAACGGCTTCGTCGACAGTGGCGACATGGTGATTGCCGATTAGGCCTCGGTCTGTCCGGTCGTCGGCGCC
>NZ_JANYGG010000126.1 GCF_025362505.1 Sphingomonas sp.
CCCACGTCCCCGCGCTATCCCGCGCGGTGCGTCCCGAGCTGTACTTTGCCGCTCCGCGCGATCGAACTCCAGCCGACGCGCGGGCCGCGCAACGCCTGCACGATCGCCTTGATCACCACATAATACATCGTCTGGCGGTACACGAACCGCATCGGCACCAGCCAGATCAGCAGCCGCTTGTTCTCGCGCTTTTCGAGCACAAACGCGATCAGCCCGGCGACCAGGTCGATCGCCGCGAACAACAGCCAGAACATCCCCATCCGCGCGGGATCCCCCTTGACCGCGCTCAGCCCATGCTCGTGGATCGAGGTCAGCGTCGCGATGATGTTGACGATCAGCGCGAGGTCGATGATCGGCGAGATCATCGCAAAGATCAGCTGGAACAGCATCACCTGCGGCAGCCCGACGATCGCGAGGCCCCGCGGCCGCCCGGCCAGCATGATCCGCTTGTGCTTCCACAGGCACTGGATCGTCCCGAACGCCCAGCGGAAGCGCTGCTTGGCGAGCTGGCGCAAGGTCTGCGGCGCCTCGGTCCAGGCAATCGCGTGCTGGTCATAGGTCACGCCCCATCCCGCGCGCTGCACCGCGATAGTCAAATCCTGATCCTCGGCCAGCGTGTCGGGCGGATAGCCGCCGACGCCCAAGATTGCCGCCTTGCGCCACGCCCCGACCGCACCCGGCACGACCGTCATCGCGCCGAGTTGCGCCAGCGCGCGCCGCTCGAGGTTCTGCGCGGTGATATATTCCAGCGCCTGCCACTTGGTGACCAGGTTGATACGGTTGCCAACCTTGGCATTGCCCGCGACCGCGCCGATCTTCTCGTCGACGAACCAGCGCGACAGGCGGGCGATGGTGGTCGGCTCGAACTGCGTATCGGCGTCGAGTGCGATGACGATCTCGCCGTTCGCGAGGCCGAGCCCCAGGTTGAGCGCATTGGCCTTGCCGCCGTTGGGGATGGTCAGCAGCCGGACCCTCGGGTCACCCGCGAAATGCTCGTTGACAACCTCCGACGTCCGATCGCTCGATCCGTCGTCGATCACGATCACCTCGAGTTCGACCCGCTCGCTCGCCAGCACCTGCCGCACCGACCGCTCGATCACCCGCTCCTCGTTATACGCCGGGATCAGCACGCTGACGAAGCGCTTGGGATCGATCGGCGGACTCACCGTCCGGCTCTCGCGCCGCGCCCCGACCAGCGCCAGCCCGCTCAACGTCAGCGCGCGCAGGATGCCGAGCGTGATCGCCAACCCGAACAACAAGCCCATCGCCTGCACCCCCAGCCCGAGGCTCTCAAAGAGCGCGAGGTCGACCCGCGCCGCCGCCCGGTCGCCCGGCGACAGCAGCGGCATCGCCTGGTCGCGCGACAGCCCGGCCAGCGCCGACACCGGCACGAAGCGATATCCCGCGGCGCGCAGCCGGTCGATGATCGCCGGCAGCGCGGCGATGGTCTCGGTGCGGATTCCGCCCGAATCATGGAGCAGCACGACATTGCCGCGCTTGGCCAGCACCCCCGACAGGACGTTGTTGACGATCGCCTGCGCGCCGGGCCGCTGCCAGTCCTGGGCATCGACGTGAAGCCCGACCGAGATATAACCGCGCTGCTGCGCCTCGAGCGCGGGGAAGATCTCGTCCGCGGTCGACGGCTCGGCGTCCCCGAAAAACGGCGCGCGGAAGAATTTCAGCGTCCGCCCGGTGAACGCCTGGAACAATCGCTGCGTCGCATTCAATTCGAACAGCGTCTGGGTCCGCCCGGTCGTCGCCAGGTTCGGGTGGGTATAGGTATGGTTGCCGATCTCATGGCCCTCGGCGATCATCCGGTTGAGCAGCCCGCGCTCGGTCAGCGCATTCTCCCCGACGATGAAAAAGGTCGCCGGCACGCCCTTCGCCTTGAGGATGTCGAGGATCTGCGGGGTCCACCGCGAATCGGGCCCATCATCGAACGTCAGCGCGACCGTGTTCGGCGCATAGTTGGTCCGCGTGATGACGTACGGCCGCGGCAGCGTGACGAAATCGACCCCGGCGATCATCCCGTCGCGGGTCAGGATGAGCTTGCGCTTGCCCGGCGTCGGCAGCGACGAGATGCGCAAGATCTCGCCCGTCCCCTCGACGTCGACATTGGTCCCGTGCGGCAGGCTGACGAGCGCCGCGGGGTCGCGCGGCACCTTCGCCCCGCGCCCGAAGATCGACCACAACGCCGGGTCCTCAGCCCCCATCCGCCACAGCGCGACACTCCGCAGCCCTGCCCGGTCCAGCAATTTCATCTGGTTGAAGGCCGAAGCCGCGTCGAGGATCCACAGCGTATGGCGGTGACCGAATTCGTCGTCATAGGCGACGCTCGAATTGCCGCTTGCCCGGTCGAACACCGGCTTGGCGTCGCTGTCAGCCGCGTCGAGCCACGCTTCCTCGACGTTCAGCGGATCGCCGCCCGCCCCGTTCTTGTCGGGATCATGCCAGTCATAGGCATAATTGCCGATGGTCACGATCGCCTTTTCGCGCGGCACCTGGCGCAGCGCGCTCGCCAGCTTCGACGCCCACCATTGCTGCGACGCGATCGGCCCAGGCGGCCCATCGTTGGAGTGTTCGTCATAGGCCATGAGAAACACGCGATCGACGACCTTTGCCACCCCGGCTAGGTTCCACTGCGCATCGACCGGCGCCGCGACCGTCGTCAGCCATCCGTGGCGGTCGAACAACGCAGCCGCCTCGGCCAGGAAGGTGACGTAATCGGCTTGGCCGACCGTGCTCAGATTCTCGAAATCGAACACCGCGCCCGACGAATGACTGGCGATCAGAAACGCCTCGATCTGGCGGATCAATCTCTGACGTGCGGCCGGGTCGGCGAACAGCGCGTCGGCCGCCGTTCCGTCGAAGCTGCCATTCGCCGCATTCTGTACCACCGGCAGGATCAGCGGCCGGTGCGCCGCGCCATTGAGGATCGCGCGCCCGTTGGGATCGGGCAGGACGTTGAACTGGTGCGTCGGTCCGGTCACCGTCACCCACACCGGCGCCAGCCAGTCGAGGTCGCCGATGTGCCGTTGCAGTGACGCCGTCGAACTGCGGTCCCACGGCGTGTAGAAACCGATGCTGAGCGGCTTGCCCATCGCCACGGCCGCCGCCACGGCCTGCTTCGCCCCGACCCGCCGCGGGCTCGGCGGTTTCGCGCCGATCAGTCTTAGTATGGCGTTGTTCAGACTTCGCCCGGTCACGTCGAGCAGGCTCGATCGTGGTGGCGGCACTGGCTTGCCCCGCTCCAGCGCGACAGGCAGCGGCTCGGCTGCCGGCAGCAGCTGGATCGTCGCCGCCAGCCCCGCCAGCGACAGCACCACCAGCAACGCGAACAACAGCAACGCCGCCCGGAACCGCTTCCGCCGCCGCCCCGTCGGGTCATAGAAGATCGCCGCCCGATCGCTCATCCCGCCCGCTGCTCCACTTCCTCATTCTCTCGGTCGATTTCCTGCAGCCGCCGCTCGGCGAGCACCCGCTGCCGCCGCCACTGCATCCACGCCAGCACCGCGACGATCCCGACCGCCGCCGCGATCATCGCGTTCCACGGGGTCAGCAACAGCTTGGCGAGGTGGACGATCTGCGGCCCGAAGCTCCACCCGATCAGCACCAGCCCCGGTCCCCAGATCGCCGCCGAGAACATCTGCAGCAGCGCGAAATCGCGCGCCCGCACATGGCTCATTGAAATCGCCACCGGGCCGACCACCCGGAACCCATAGATGAACCGGAAGCCGAAGCAGAACAATCGCGGGTGACGGTCGATCATCTTCAGTGCCCGCGCGAACACCGGCTTGTCGATGATCTTGTGCACCAGCCGATGATCGCGCTGGGTCCGCGCAACGAGGAAGAAGATCTGGCACGACACGAATGCCCCGATGAACGCCGCCAGCGCCGCCCACCACGGGCTGAACATCCCCCCGCGCGCGATCGCCCCGCCGATCACGACCGCGCTCTCCCCCTCGATCGCCCCGCCCAGCCCGACCCCGAGCGCGCCATATTGTTCAATCAACTGGTGGAAACTCATGACTGCGCTCTAGCCCACCCGCTCCCCCGGCGCCTCCCCAAATCCGCGCGATAATAATGTTGCTCTACACGAACCGGTATGGTTATCTAACCGAGTCGTTCAAAGTAGAAGCGACATTACTAGCGACGCCGCCAGCAATGCCGAAAGCTTCAGCCGCGCCTGGGACATCGCGCTAGACGACGGCGTGCGCCAGCCTCGCCGCCAACTTCCCCGACGACCTCACGGGCGAGGAAGGCGAGCCGCTGAGCCTCGAAGACGCCACCAAAATGATTCGCGAGCAATGGGGCCTGGGAGAATTCGCCCCGCAACCCAAAGCCACCGACGAACCGAACTCGGGATAGGACGCCGGGTCGATCATCGCGAAATGGATACGCCTCACCATCTTACCCGGCCCCGGTCCTTTTCGCGGCGAACGGTGAATGAGGTGACTATTCAGGCGCGGTTTATGGCGATTCACCTATGCCCATCCTCATGACGAACATGCGAACCGCGTGATCCAGCTTTCAATTGCCAGGCGGTTCTCTAACCCCGCATCAAAGGAACACGACATGGCCCTACGGCGCATTATCACCGGTTCGGCGTTCGCTGTCGCCCTGCTTGCTGGCGGGGTAGCGCAGGCGCATCCTCATCTTGTTGGCTCGTCTCCCCGCGCCAACAGTGGCGTCGCGGCAACCAATCGCGTCTCGCTGACCTTCAGCGAACGCTTGCTGGCGCCGATGAGCGGTGGTGACGTGATCATGACCGGCCACCCGGGCGTCCCCCATCACATGCCGATGAAGATTGGCGGCTTCAAGGCTTCGGTCGCCCCCGACGGCAAGACCCTCCAGTTCATCGCCGCGCGCCCGCTCGCCAAGGGCAGCTATCAGGTCAAGTGGCACGCGGTCGCCGCCGACACCCACCGCGTCGCGGGCGCCTTCGCCTTCCAGGTGCGGTAACCGATGGACCTGGCCGTCGTACTGATTGCGGCCAGGTTCGCGCTCTATCTCGACCTGATGCTGGTCTTCGGCTTGCCGCTGTTCTCGCTCTACACGCTGCGTACGGCGGGACAGCAGGCCAGCGTCGACGTCATCCGATCGAGCACAATCTCCATACTGCTGCTGGCCGGCATAGCGCTGTCGGCCTTCAGCTTCCTCCTCATCGCCGCCGTTATGAGCGACGTCCCGGTTCACGAGATCGACCGCGACGCGCTTCGCGCGATGCTCGACGAGACCGCAATCGGCACCGCTGCCAAGGTTCGGACCATCGCCCTCCTTGCCGCTTTGCCCCTGAGCTTCTTGCTTCGAGCAAAGCCAAGGACCTGGTGGGCGCTTGCATCGGGCCTTGGAGCGGTGGCGCTTGGCTCGTTGGCCTGGACCGGCCACGGTGCCGCGGACGAGGGCAGGGTCGGCCTCGTCCACCTCGCCGCCGACATCGTTCACCTGCTTGCCGCGGGGGTCTGGATCGGCGCGATTGCCGCGCTGTTCCTGCTTCTCGCCCGCGCCAACAAAGAGTGCGATGATCCGCACGATCGAGCCATTCTTGCCCACCGCGGGCTCGATGATTTCTCCATCGTCGGCACCATCAGCGTCGCGCTGCTCATCGTCACTGGAATCGTCAACAGCTGGATCCTGGTCGGGCCAGCAAATTTCCTGTCGCTGCCGGCTTCGCTTTACGGCCGTCTGCTGCTGATCAAGCTGCTGTTGTTCGCCGGAATGCTTGGTCTCGCCGCCTTGAACCGGTTCCGCTTGACCCCCGCCATTAAGGGCTCGCTCGCGACTGGCCAATCCGCCGCGGCGGTGAGCTCGATCAGCTACAGCGTCGCGGTCGAAGCGATCCTCGCCGTTGCCGTCCTGATGCTGGTCGCCTGGATCGGCACGTTGGACCCGCTTGCGACGAGCGCCTGATTCCTGAACCTTGGCTGCAGCGCGGGCTCACCGGTCGTTCAGCCAACAAGGCGCTGAATCCCGTTACAGACATTCAGGAGGTCCTATGCGCAGCTTGCTTCTTTCCGCCCTCAGCGCCGTTGCCCTGGTCGGCTTCGCCGCGCCCGCCGCCGCCGCGCATCCCAACGACGATCAGGATCAGCACGAAGATCAGCATGATCAGCTCGGCGAGGAGCATCATGACGTTCACGATCAGCTCAACGACGTCCATAACGAGGCCCACGAAGAGGGGCTCTCCTGGAACGAGCATCAGCGTCTGCACCGCGGGTTAAACCGCGCCCACCGTCGCGCCGACGGCAACATCGCGGCCGAGCATTATTACCAGCACCAGAACGACCAATATGGCTACGGCGGCTACAACAACGGCTATTATGGTTACGCCCAGCCGCAGGGCTACAACGGCTATAACAACGGCTACGGCTACAACCGTACCTACGGCTATCGCACCATCCGCGTTCGCCACCACCGCTACCGTGGCTATTAAACGGTCCGACTTG
>NZ_JANYGG010000002.1 GCF_025362505.1 Sphingomonas sp.
CTCAATGCGATCGCCGAAGAGCAGCTGATCGCGGCGGTATTCGCCGGCCTGGACTGGCTGTTCGGCGATATAGTTCAACGTGAGCATCCGCACAGGCTCCACCGAGCCGCTCTCGCGTCGGCCAAGCTTGGGATAATGTACCTTCTCGGTCGGCATGACCGCCTCCAGACGGTAGGTAACGCCTTGAACAGACATGGCGGGGAAGCGGTTCCCATAGCGCTGTTCGTAGACGGTGTGAAAATTCCCGATCATTGCGGCGATGCTGTCCGCCGTGATCGGCCCCGCCGGAATCGGCACGAACGGGGTTTCCCAACTCTGACCCAACAGGCGCCCATCGAAGGCGCGCGTGAAGATCGGTTCGCCCGACGCGTTCTTGAGTCGGCCGCGCATTTCTTCTTCCATGTCGCGGAACACCGTATCGATCTCGGCCGCGCCGTCGGGAGTCAGCACGCGATAGGCGCTGCGGCTGTCGCTGTAGGTCTGCTCCGAGCTGACCAGGCCCAACGCGGAGAACAGACCCGGGTGGGGCGGCACAATGACTTCCGCGAACTGGATGTGGTCGAGCACCGATGGCAATAGCATCGGACCCGCCGCCCCGAACGCAACGAGCGAATATTCACGCACATCGACGCCGTGCTGGATGGCGACGTTGGCCAGCCCTTCGGCGATGTTGACGATGCCGACATGGTAGGCGTAGCGGACGCGATCCTCGATCGGCAGGCTCGATTCCAGCGCTTCGAACGCTTTTACCGACAGCTCCTTGTCGAGCTTGATGCGGCCACCGGCAAATCCGTCCGGATCAATCACTCCGATCAGCAGGCAAGTGTCGGTCATCGCCGGCTGGGTGCCACCCTTGCCGTAGCAAGCGGGGCCCGGGTCGGAACCCGCGCTGCCCGGGCCGACCAGCAGTTCGCCCGCCGGGCTGATCGTGACAAGGCTGCCGCCACCAGCGCCGATGCTCGACACCTCGACGGACAGAGCATTGACGACGAGGTCATGCTCGAGTTCGAAGGTAGTATTGACGAATGGCTGGCCGTTGCTGACGAGGCTGATGTCACACGACGTCCCGCCGATGTCGGCGCACAGCAGGTTGGAAGCGTCGATCAGCTTGCCGAAATGGGCGCTGCCGACCGTGCCGGCGGCAGGACCGGCAAAGACGATTTGGAAAGGCCGCTCCATCGCCGCTTCTGCATCGAGCAGCTCAGCGGCGCAATTAGCGTAGTTGAGGCTTCCCTTGAAGCCCATCTCGCGCAGGCCGTGGCCGAGCTTGCGGGTATAGTCACCGTAGATGTGGCGCATGAATACGTCGATCACGGTCGTCGACGCGCGCGCATATTCTTTGGCAAGCGGCGAGATGTTGCTCGAGATAGAGCAGGGGATGTCGCCCAGCTCATCGCGCACCAACTCGGCCAGGCGGCGCTCGTGGGCCGGATTGACGTAAGCGTTGATCAGGCAGATCGCGATCGCGGTCACGCCGCATTCGCGAAGCACGGCGAGCTCGGCGCGGGCCTGCTCCTCGTCGAGCGCGATCAGCACCTTGCCATCGCTGAGCACCCGTTCGGCGATCCCGCGGCGCAGGTAGCGCGGCACTAGTGGGCGCGCCGCGTCGCCGAACGGCCGGCGCCAGTGCGGGTTGGTCTGTTCCGACGGCGGGCGCCACGTGCGGCCGCCGTCGAGCATGTCGCGCTGGCCGACCGTGGTAAGGAAGCCGATCTTGGGCAGTTTGCGGGTGATGACCGCGTTGAGCCCGTGGGTGCTGGCATGATTGAACACGACCGCGTCCGCGGCGCCAATCTCGCGCGCGCCTTCCAACACGCCAAGTTCGGTGTCGCGGACGTTGGTCGAGACCTTGACCGTCCTTATCTCACCGTCCTTGATCGCCACAACGTCGGTAAAGGTACCGCCTACGTCCACCCCGATCAGCATGATGACTTAAGTCCTCTTTTCTACTCGCCGCCGCGCTCAGTCCAGGTCGAGCCCCTCGGACAGCAAATGAATCGGGCCGAGCCGCCGCCACGGCTGCCGGCTGATCGTCTCGAGCGTTTGCTGGTTCTTGA
>NZ_JANYGG010000087.1 GCF_025362505.1 Sphingomonas sp.
TCGGTCAGCAGCCCCGCTTCCTGCAGCCGCTGGCCGAGCAGCGCCGATCCGCCCGCCGCGCTCATGTCGGGCGCCATGAACCGCCCGCCGGGCTTCAAGTCGGCGATCACCGGCGTCCGCCGCGACACTTCGTCGAAGATCTGCAGCGCGAACTGGTCCTCGCCCAGCCCCGCCTCGCGCGCGATCGCCAGCAGGTGGAGCACGAGGTTGGTCGACCCCGCCGTCGCCGATCCCGCCACCGCCGCATTGCGCAATCCTTCGGGCGTGATCATCGCACGCGCATTGCGCCCAGCCTTGACCGCCGCGACCACGATCCGTCCCGCCTGGGCGGCGGCTTCGGGCTTGTCGGGATGCACCGCCGGCACATCGTTCAGCCCCATCGGCGACAGCCCGAGGAAGGTCATCGCCAGCGCCAGCGTGTTCGCCGTGAACTGCCCGCCGCACGCCCCGGCGCCGGGACACGCCGCCTGCTCGACCGCCTTCAGCTCGGCGTCGTCGATCGTGCCCGAGCTATGCGCCCCAACCGCCTCGAACACGTCCTGGATCGTCAGTTTCCGATCGCCGAGCCGCCCCGGCATGATCGATCCGCCGTAAAAAATTACCGCCGGCAGATCCATCCTCGCCGCCGCCATCGCCGCCGCCGGGATGGTCTTGTCGCACCCGACCAGGAACACCACCCCGTCGAGCGAATGCCCGCGCACCGCGAGCTCGGCCGAATCGGCGATCACCTCGCGGCTGATCAGCGAGGCCTTCATCCCCTTAGTGCCCATCGCGATCCCGTCGGTCACCACGATCGTGTTGAAGTCGACCGGGGTCCCGCCCGCCTCAAGGATCCCGCGCCGGACATGCTCGGCAAGGCCCCGCAAATGCATGTTGCACGGGGTCACCGTCGACCAGCTGTTGACGATCGCGATCATCGGCCTGGCCAGCGCTTCGGCGTCATAGCCCGCCGCATGAAGCATCGCCCGCGCTGGAGCCCGCGCCGGCCCCTCGACCATTTCACGCGACGGCCAATTATCGGAAACCATGACAAATTCCTGCGCTTGGGATACCGACGGTCCACCCCCGGCCAGACCGTTGCGGCCATTCCATAGTCGCGAAAATTGCGCCCACAAGCCACTATCTACTTGCTTCGTTAACCCCGCCATGACTAAGTAGCAGCGCAATGGGATCCCAAACCGGGTTTTCAAGCAGAGAGATTCGCGGGCAATGACGACCGAGGCGCAGAGCAAGGAATCGACGACGGGGGCTCTGCCCGCGTTCGTGCTTCCGCGCGCCCTCCTTCTTACGCTCGTACTTATTCCCATGCACGATGGGGCGGCGATCGGCTGATCGGTTCAGGCAGGAACCGGAAACAGACCGACCCCCGCTCCCCCCGGAGCGGGGGTTTTATTTTGACCAGCGAATGACTGATTAGGGAGATTAAGAGTGGAACGGATTTACACGGAAGCCGACGTCAATCGTGAGAGCCTCACCGGCCAGACGATCGCGATCATCGGCTACGGCAGCCAGGGCCGCGCCCATGCGCGCAACCTGCGCGATAGCGGCCATGAGGTGATCGTCGGCGCGCGTCCCGGCGGCAAGGCCGACCGCACCGCGCGCGCCGACGGCTTCCGCACCGTAACCCCCGCCGACGCGGCGAAGGAAGCCGGGCTCGTCGCGCTGCTCACCCCCGACATGGCGCATCGTTCGGTCTATGCTGACGACATCGCCCCCAACATTGCCGCGGGCGCCGCGCTGCTCGTCGCGCACGGCTTCTCGGTGCTCTATGGCCAGATCGCCCCGCGCGAGGACATCGACGTCATCCTCGTCGCGCCCAAGGGTCCGGGCGACCTCGTCCGCCGCGAATATGAGATCGGCCGCGGCGTCCCCGCGCTGTTCGCCGTCCACCAGGATGCGACCGGCGGCGCGCGCGACAAGGCGATGGCCTATGCGTCCGGGATCGGCGGCACCACTGCCGGAGCGATCGAAACGACCTTCAAGGAAGAGACCGAGACCGACCTGTTCGGCGAGCAAGCCGTCCTGTGCGGCGGCGCGAGCGAGCTCATCAACGCCGGGTTCGAGACGCTGGTCGAGGCCGGCTACAAGCCCGAAGTCGCCTATTTCGAATGCCTCCATGAGCTGAAACTGATCGTCGACCTGCTCTACGAGGGCGGGCTCGCCAAGATGCACAGCTTCATCTCCGAGACCGCCAAATATGGCGATCTCGTCTCGGGTCCGCGGGTCATCAACGCCGAAACCAGGGCGCGCATGAAGGAAGTCCTGACCGACATCCAGTCGGGCCAGTTCGCGCGCGACTGGATCGCCGAGAACGAGGCCGGCAAGAAGAATTACGACGCGATGATGCAGGCCGACCTCGACCTACCGCTCGAGAAGATCGGCTCCGAATTGCGCAGCCACATGGCGTGGCTGAGCACCGGGCCCAAGACCGAAGCAGTTCCGATCGAAACCCAAAAAACCGAAACCCAAAAAACCGAAGCAGAGGCCGCCTGAACCATGACCCCAGCCGCCGCCCACACTGAAACCTCGCCGGCGCCCGCGCCGGTCTCGGGCGCGCGGCTGGTGGTCGAGGCGCTCGAGCGCGAGGGTGTCGAATATATCTTCGGCTATCCCGGCGGGGCGATCATGCCCGTCTACGACGCATTGCCGGGTTCGAAGCTCACGCATATCCTCGTCCGCCACGAACAGGCCGCCGCGCTCGCCGCCGACGCCTATGGCCGTGTCACCGGCAAGCCCGGGGTGTGCCTCGCAACCTCGGGGCCAGGCGCGACCAACCTCGTCACCGGCATCGCCAACGCGTTCATGGACAGCGTGCCGATGGTCGCCATCACCGGCCAGGTCGCGACCCACCTGATGGGCACCGACGCGTTCCAGGAAGTCGACATCTTCGCGATCACCCTGCCGATCGTGAAGCACAGCTATGTCATCCGCGACACCGCCGACATTCCGCGCATCTTCGCCGAGGCATTCGAGATCGCGCGCTCGGGTCGCCCCGGCCCGGTGCTGATCGACCTGCCCAAGGACATCACGATAAAGACCGCCGCGCCCGAGCCGTGGACGCTGCCGGCACGCGTCGCGGAACCGATCGACGAGGCCGCCATCGCCGCCGCCAACGCGCTCATCGCCGAAGCCCGCGCGCCGATCCTCTATTTCGGCGGCGGCGTCGGCATCGCGCGCGGCGAACGCGCGCTGCGCGAGTTCGCGCTGCGCAGCGGCATCCCTGCGGTCGCGACCCTCAAAGGCCTCGGCGCGATCCCCACCGACACGCAGAATTACCTCGGCATGCTCGGCATGCACGGGATGCGCGGCGCCAACGTCGCGATCGACAATTGCGACCTGCTGATGTGCGTCGGCGCGCGCTTCGACGACCGCGCGACGGGCAAGCTCGACACGTTCGCGCCGCGCGCCAAGGTCATCCACATCGACGGCGACCCGGCCGAAATCGGCAAGCTGCGCCGGCCCGAAGTCGGCCTCGCCGGCGACCTCACCGCGATCCTCGACCGGCTGACCGCCACCACCCCCCACGCGCAGGAATGGCGCGACCAGTGCGCCGCGCAGAAGAAACTGTGGGCGCTCGAATATGACGCGCCGGGCAACGGAGTTTACGCGCCGGCCATGCTCAAGACGCTGTCGGAGCGCGCCGGCGACAAGGCAATCTTCACCTGCGACGTCGGCCAGCACCAGATGTGGGTCGCGCAGCATTGCCGCTTCGTCCGCCCCCAGGCGCACCTCACCAGCGCCGGTCTGGGCACGATGGGTTACGGCATTCCCGCCGGCATCGGCGCGCTGCTCGCCGAGCCCGACGCGACCGTCATCACCGTCTCGGGCGACGGTTCGATCATGATGAACATCCACGAGCTGGCCACGCTGCGGCGCTACCGCCTGCCGCTCAAGATCGTGCTGCTCGACAACAGCCAGCTGGGGATGGTCCGCCAGTGGCAGGAGCTGTTCTTCGACGAGAATTTCTCCGAGATCGACCTGTCCGACAACCCCGATTTCGCCGAAGTCGCGCGCTCGTTCGGGATCGAGGCGTTCACCGTCGACCACCGCTCCGAAGTGTCGGGCGCGATCGACCGGCTGCTCGCGACGAGCGGCCCGGTGCTGTGCCACGTCCGCATCGATCCGCGCGCCAATGTCTGGCCGCTGGTCCCGCCCAATTCGTCCAACGTCGAAATGCTGGAGACCCGCTGGTGACCGACCCGCAGCAAATCACCGTCGACTTCACCCCGGGCGAAGGTGCTGTCGGGCGCATCGTCGGGCTCGTCGAGCGGCGCGGCTTTGAATTGCGCGGCCTTGCAATGCACGACCGCGACGGCCGCGCCTCGATGACCCTCGACCTGATTGCGCGTGACGCCGGCCGCCGGCTCGACGTCCTCGACCTCCAGCTTCGCCGGCTCATCGGCGTCCATCACGTTTCCACCTCTCCGGCCACGGATATAGCGCAATGACCGACCCCCAGATTGATCGCGTCCGCATCTTCGACACCACGCTGCGCGACGGCGAGCAGGCCCCCGGCTTCTCGATGACCGAGACTGCGAAGCTGCGCATGGCGCGCGCGCTCGCCGCGCTGAAGGTCGACGTCATCGAAGCCGGTTTTGCCGCCGCCTCGCCCGGCGACTTCCGCTCGATCGAGGCAATCGCGCGCGAGATCGACGGCCCGATCATCTGTTCGCTGTCGCGCACTACCCGCGGCGACGTCGAGGCCTCGGCCAAGGCGCTCGCACCCGCCAGCCGCAAGCGCATTCACGTCTTTCTCGGCACCAGCCCGATCCACCGCGACAGCAAGCTCCACATGAGCCGCGAGACCGTGCTGGAAAACATCCGCACCTCGGTCGCGCACGCCCGCAGCCTCGTCGACGACGTCGAATTCTCCGCCGAGGACGCGATCCGCACCGAGCGCGACTTCCTCGTCGAGTGCCTGTCCGCCGCCGCCGCCGCCGGCGCGACGACGCTCAACGTCCCCGACACCGTCGGCTACACCACCCCCGACGAAATTTATGAGCTGTTCCGGTTCCTCGGTCAGCACGTCGACCGCCCCGAGGGCACGATCTTCTCGACCCATTGCCACGACGATCTCGGCATGGCGGTCGCCAATTCGCTTGCCGCCGTGCGTGGTGGCGCGCGCCAGATCGAGTGCGCCGTCAACGGCATTGGCGAACGCGCCGGCAATTGCGCGCTCGAGGATGTCGTCATGGCGCTGAAAACCCGCGCCGATGCCTTCCGAGTAACCACCGGGGTGGACACGAAGCGGATCATGGCCGCCAGTCACACACTGGCTCAGGTCACCAACTCTCCACCCCCGCGCAACAAGTCGATCGTCGGCGCCAATGCGTTCGCGCACGAAGCCGGCATTCACCAGCACGGTGTGTTACAGAACCCGGAGACCTACGAAATCATGAAACCGGAAGATATCGGACTTGCCGTCGAGGGCATCATTCTCGGCAAGCACAGCGGGCGCCACGCGCTCGCCGCCCGCGCCAAATCACTTGGCTTCATCCTCGAAGGCGATCGATTGGACCGCGCCTTTGTCGCCTTCAAGACGATCGCCGACGAGATCGGCATCGTCGACTCGGCGCGCCTCCTGTCGCTGCTCAGCGGCATCGACACCGGCGCGCCCGAGCGGCTGTGGAAGTTGAACAAGGTCGACATCCGCTCGCCCGTCTCGGCCAACGCCTGGCCGGTCGCGCGGATCGAGCTCGAACATGGCGAGCGTGGCCGGGTGACTGACATCGCCTCGGCCCCCGGCGCGCTCGACGCCGCCTTCCTCGCGGTCAGCCAGATGATGAACCTGCCCGCGCGGGTCGATCAGCTCGAGATGCAATATATCGCGGTCGATGCCGGCGAGCCCGCCCCCGACGGGCAGGGCGCCAACGTCCTCACCGAGATCACGCTCGAGGTCGACGGCGAGCTTTATGCCGGGCGGGCGCGAGGTCGCGATATCCTGCCGTGCTTCGTCTCGGCCTACATCGACGCGGCGAGCAACGCCGAAGCGGTGCGCAACGTCCGCGCCTTGCAGCGCGAGACGACGAACAGCGCGCAGCACGCCACGCCGCGGGCCGCGTGACGCGATGACCCGCGTGATTGTCCTGCCCGGTGACGGCATCGGACCCGAAGTCGCGGACGAAGCCGTAACCTGCCTCGCCCTCCTGTCCGAGGCGCGGGGACTCGGGCTGGCGTTCGAGACGCACGACTTCGGCGGCATCGCGATCGACCGTCACGGCGAGCCGCTGCCGCCCGCGACGCTCACCGCAGCCCGCGCCGCCGACGCGATCCTGTTGGGCGCGGTCGGCGGACCCCGGTGGGACGGTGCCAAGGTCCGCCCCGAGCAGGGCCTGCTCGGCCTGCGCTCGGCGCTTGGCCTGTTCGCCAACCTTCGCCCGGCGCGCGTCATCGCCGGGCTCGAGCATCTCTCCCCGCTCAAACCCGAGATCGCCACCGGCGCCGACGTGCTGGTCGTGCGCGAGCTGATCGGCGGGCTCTACTTCGGCGAAAAGACCCTCGAAGCCGACCGCGCCACCGACCTGTGCAGCTACACCCGCCCAGAGATCGAGCGCATCGCCCACGTCGCCTTCCGCGCCGCGCGCGCCCGCCGCGGCAAGCTGACCTCGGTCGACAAGGCCAATGTCCTCGCCACCTCGAAACTGTGGCGCCGGGTCGTCGAGGAGGTCGCGACCTCATACCCCGACGTCGCCCTCGACCATCTCTATGTCGACGCCGCGGCGATGGCGATCGTCACCCACCCGACCCGGTTCGACGTGATCCTCACCGAGAATCTGTTCGGCGACATCCTGTCCGACGAGCTGTCGGTCATCGGCGGCTCGATCGGCCTGCTCGGCTCGTCGAGCGCCGGCGCATCGGGTCCCGCGCTGTTCGAACCGATTCACGGTTCTGCCCCCGACATTGCCGGCCAGGACATCGCCAACCCCGGCGGGATGATCGCCAGCGCGGCGATGATGCTCGATGCGCTCGGCCATGCCGACGCCGCCGCCGAGCTCACCGCCGCGCTCGACCGCACCCTGCTCGAAGGCGTGCGCACCCGCGATCTCGGCGGTAGCGCCGGCTGCAAGGCGTTCGGCGCCCGCGTCCGCGACCATCTGTCTGCCACCGTCGAACCGCTCGCCAAGGCCGTCGCATGACCGCTCGTCCGCGCACGCTTTACGAAAAAATCTGGGACGCGCACGTCGTCGAGCGTCGCGATGACGGCACCTGCCTGATCTACATCGACCGTCACCTCGTCCACGAAGTGACCAGCCCCCAAGCCTTCGAAGGCCTCCGCCGCGAGGGCCGCAGGGTCCGCCGCCCCGACCTCACGCTGGCGGTCCCCGACCATAACCTGCCCACCACCCCGCGGCTCGACGCCGCCGGCCGGCGCATCCCGATCGCCGACCCGGCCAGCGCCGAGCAGCTCAGCGCGCTGATCGCCAACGTCGCCGAATTCGGCGTCCCCTACATCGCCGATACCGACGCCGCGCAGGGCATCGTCCACGTCGTCGGCCCCGAGCAGGGCTTCACCCTGCCCGGCACGACCATTGTCTGCGGCGACAGCCACACCTCGACGCACGGCGCGTTCGGCGCGCTCGCCCACGGCATCGGCACCAGCGAAGTCGAGCACGTTCTCGCAACGCAGACGCTGATCCAGTCCAAGGCCAAGAACATGCGCGTCACCGTGGACGGCGTGCTGCCGCCCCACGTCACCGCCAAGGACATCACGCTCGCCATCATTGGCGAAATCGGCACCGCCGGCGGCACCGGCAGCGTCATCGAATATGCGGGGGAAGCCATCCGCGCGCTCAGCATGGAAGGCCGCATGACGGTCTGCAACATGTCGATCGAGGGCGGCGCTCGCGCCGGCATGATCGCGCCTGACGAGAAAACCTATGCCTACTTGATGGGTCGCCCGAAGGCGCCCAAGGGCAAAGCGTGGGACGCCGCCATGGCCTATTGGCAAACGCTCCACACCGATGACGGCGCGCACTTCGACCGCGAAGTCCGCTTGGATGCAGCAGCCTTGCCCCCCGTCATCACCTGGGGCACGAGCCCCGAGGACGTCGTCTCGATCGCAGGCGCGATCCCCGATCCAGCCAACGTCGCAGACGAAAACAAGCGCGCCTCGATGGTGCGCGCGCTCGACTACATGGGCTTGAAGCCCGGCACCAAGATCACCGACATTCCCCTCGACGTGGTCTGGATCGGGTCCTGCACCAACGGCCGCATCGAAGACCTGCGCGCCGTCGCCAAGACGGTCGAAGGCCGCAAGGTCGCAGGCAACTTGGCCTACGCCATGATCGTGCCGGGCTCCGGCCTCGTCAAAGCCCAGGCCGAAGCCGAAGGGCTCGACGCCATTTTCAAGGCCGCCGGCTTCGAGTGGCGCGAACCTGGCTGTTCGATGTGCCTTGGCATGAATCCCGACCAGCTGAAGCCGGGCCAGCGCTGCGCGTCCACCTCGAACCGCAACTTCGAAGGCCGCCAGGGCCGCCTCGGCCGCACGCACCTGCTCTCGCCCGTCATGGCCGCCGCGGCCGCCATCGAAGGCCGCTTCGTCGACATCCGCACCTGGGGGTAAAAAATACCCTCGCCCTGTCCCCTTGCGCGCAGTGGCATCGTCCCCTTAGTTCCCCTCCCCGTCCGCGCGGAGCGCGGCCCCGCCGCGTCCGCGCGGACGGGGTTAGGGGTGGGGGTAGTAGAGCGGTGGGGGTAGAAGTGTAGAAGAGCGGTGAAGCTCTCGACAGTCCTCCGCAACGGGCCACTCACCCCATTCACGCCGTCGCCGCTTCGCCCATCGCAGTGGCAAACACCAGCGTCCGCGCGTCGCTCACTTCCAGCGCCGAGAACCGGAAGAACGGGTTCTGCGCAACGCGCCGTGCATTCAGCGCCCGGAAGTTGCGCCCCATCAGCACCGCCGGGGCATTGATGCCGGGATAAGCGTCAGCCCTCGCCAAGGCCTTAAACCCGCACATCATCTCGTAAAACCGCACCTGGCTCGGATTGACCGAGATCAGCCCGTAATCGGCCTCCCCTGCGTGCGCGATGATCAGCCCCGCCCGCACGAGACTCGCATAAAGCGTCGTGCGAAAACTCGTGTTGGTAATCTCCGGCGCCACCGCCATCCGCGTGAACTCCACCAGCCGCCGGTACCCCTGCTCCTCCAGCGCCCCGATCGCCGGAAAGATCGACTGGCACGGCATGCTCGCCGCTCCTGGACGTCCCTCGCCGAACGTCAGCCGGAACGACCCCACGCACGCGTCCCCGTTGAACGCCGCCAGCGTGCACGTCGTCTCCAACTCGTCGTAGTCGTCGAAAAACAGCCCGTCCTCGCGTGGCAAGATCAGCTGGGCCTCGCGGAAGGCCCGGTAACGCAGCCGGTAGATATCGGTCTTGTCCGTTCCGGGCGCAAACACCTTGAGATCAAGCGGAAACTTCGATTTCTGTCCTTGGTGTTGCAGAACAAGAGGCGGCTTGAAGCTCAAGTGTGAAATCATGTGATCATCCCAACGCACTGCTATGACAGGCTTTGCTGCACTGCAGGATACGCCATCATCGGCTGCCGGCAAGAACTCTGTCGGGCGTGGTTAATAGTTCAGCCAGCCAGCAAGCCCGGCAGCCCTGCCCTCAAAGCCTGGCGCGGGCTGCCGCCATTGGGTGCACGCACTGCGAGCAAGCTCTGGCCAAACCCGCGCGGAATGCTTAATTGTCCTTCTTTCGAGCAAATCACCCGCCAGGAGGCCCCCATGACGTCGACGACAGAATGGCGCGACACGATGGCCCCCGACCTCGCGGTGTTCCAGGCGCTGGCGCACGCGGCCTGGGAGCGTTTGCCCGGACAGTTCCGCCAGATGTGCGGCGACCTCGTCATTCGCGTGGTCGATTTCGCCGAAGACGACGTGCTCGACGAACTCGAGATCGACAGCCCGTTCGAGCTCCTCGGCCTTTACCAGGGTGTCAGCCTCAACAATAAAAGCGCTCTCGATCCTCCGCGCGAACCCGACATGGTGTTCCTCTACCGTCGCGCGATCCTGGACGAATGGACCAACGGCGAGGACAGCCTGGGCGAGATCATCACCCACGTTCTGATTCACGAGATCGGCCACCACTTCGGCTTCTCCGACAGCGACATGGAAGCCATCGAAGACCAAGTCCTCAACGTCGCCTGACGCAAGCGCTGCCGCGCTCTCAGATCTTCGCGCACGCGCTCTTC
>NZ_JANYGG010000035.1 GCF_025362505.1 Sphingomonas sp.
AGCGTCGCTTCCATCTTCTCGTTCTTGGGCGGGAAGAATTCGAACGACACGCCGATGTCGCCATGAAGATCGGCGTAGAGCGGTTGGTCCGAGGTCATGCCGCCTTCACCTTCGCGTTGCGCGCGAGCTCGCTACGCCACAGCTTGATCGTCAGTTCGCCGCCCTTGAGCTCGCGAGTCTCGGCCAGCCGCAGCCCCGCCGCCGCGAGCCAGCCGGCGACCTGCTCGTCGGAGAAGCCGAGCCGGGCATGGGCATGATCGATGCGCAATTCTTCGCGCTCGTGCGGGGCGAAGTCGACGATCAGCAGCGCGCCGTCGTCGCTCAGCAACCGCGCGCATTCGGCGATCGCGCTGGCGGGGGCGGGGAGGAAGTGGAGTACCTGGTGGAGCGTGATCGTGTCGGCGCTGCCGTCGGCCAACTGGAGCGCGTTGATGTCGCCCTGGCGAAGCTCGTAGCCAAGCCCGTCGAGCTTGGCCCGCGCGAGGCGGAGCATTTCGGGGCTGCGGTCGATCCCGATCGCTTGGGCGGCGGCGGGGCCGAGCAGCTCAAGGATCCGCCCGGTGCCGGTGCCGATATCGACCAGCCGGCCGAGCTCGTTTCCCAATATCTCGGCCATCGCCGCCTCGACCTCGGCCTCGGGGACGTGGAGCGAGCGAATCTTGTCCCACTCGGTCGCGTGCGCCGCGAACCAGCGTGTCGCGGCGACCGAACGATCAGCCCGCACCGCCGCCAGCCGCACGCGGTCGGCGCGGGTCCAGTGATCGCCTTCTGCCCCGGCGGCGGCGTCGAGCAGGTTGAACAGCGGCAGCGCCAGTGCCGAGGGCGCGCAGGTCAGGAAGATCGAGCTGCCCTCGCGCCGCCTGAGCGCCAACCCGGCATCGACCAGCACCTTGATATGACGCGACACACGCGGCTGGCTTTGCCCGAGCACCTGCGCGATTTCGCCGACCGACAGTTCCATCTCGCGCAGTAGCTGCACGATCCGCAGGCGCGACGGGTCGGCAAGTGCGCGGAAGATGTCTATCAACGGCATGTGACGATATAAGGATGTCTTTATATGTCAGTCAAGCCAAGACCGGCGCGGCGGCGACCAACGATCGTCCGCGCGTCTTTTCGACGGGGGGCGGAAGCACAAGCTTGGCCTTGCCCGCCCGGCCCACTATGACCTGATTGAACCCGGGCTGTATTAGCTCTATATAACAGCTATGAGGAACGAGGCTGCCATGCCGAATAATGCGTTCGCCC
Organism: Sphingomonas sp.; assembly: GCF_025362505.1. GTDB lineage: Bacteria > Pseudomonadota > Alphaproteobacteria > Sphingomonadales > Sphingomonadaceae > Sphingomicrobium. The sequence continues at coordinate 1,246 of NZ_JANYGG010000035.1, forward strand.
GCCGGGCTATGATCGACAGCCAGTTGCGCCCGCAAGGCGTAACCGACCGCGCGGTGCTCGCTGCGATGGCCAGCGTGCCGCGCGAGGACCATGTCCCGGCCGAAGCGCGTGACTTCGCCTATTTCGACCGCGCCATCCCGGTCGACGGCGGCGTGATGCTTCCGCCGACCCCGCTTGCCCTGCTGCTCAACGCCGCCGCGCCCGAGCCCGGCCAGAAAGCGCTCGTCGTCGGTTCGGCGCCCGCCTACGCCGCCGCGCTCCTGCGCGCGATCGGGCTGGTCACGACCGAATCGAACGCCAGTGCGCCGATCGACAGCGCCGCCGGACCGTTCGACCTGATCCTCATCGAAGGCGCAATCGCCGATCTGCCAGCCAGCTTGTCCGACGCGCTCGCTCCCGGCGGCCGTCTCGTCACCGGGCTGGTCGAGAACGGCGTCACTCGCCTCGCCATCGGCCGCAAGGCTGGCGGCGGCGTCGTCATGACGAGCTTCGCCGACAGCGAGATTGCAATGCTCGCCGCTTTCACCCGGCCGCCCGCCTTCACCTTCTGACCGCTATCCCGTCCAAATACCGCACGAGTATATTCATGACCCGCCCGATCGCTACCGCCCTCGCGCTGCTCGCCTTTGCCGCCGCGCCAGCCTCGGCCGACTCGCTGCGCGAAGCGCTCGTCTCGACCTACAATGCCAACCCGACGATCACCGCCCAGCGCGCCTCGCTCCGCGCTACCGACGCCAACGTCGCCATCGCCCGCGCCGCCGGCCGGCCAAGCGTTGTCGGCACGGCGAGCCTCGGTCGGGATCTGACCCAGGTGGGCACGCTGCAGCGGGTCAGCAAGGGTCCGTTCCTCAATAGCGGGGTCAACCTCTCGGTGCCGCTCTATTCGGGCGGAAGCGTGCGCAACAGTGTCAAGGCGGCGAAGACCCGCGTCGATGCTGGCCGAGCCACGCTGCGAGCGGTCGAGGGCGACGTGTTCGTCGATGCGGTAACGGCCTATATGGACGTAATCCGCGACCGCGCGATCGTTGAACTCAACCAGAACAATGTCAGAGTCCTGTCGACCAACTTCGAGGCGACCGGCAACCGGTTCAAGATCGGCGACCTGACCCGCACCGACGTAGCGCAGAGCGAGGCGCGGCTGTCGCTGGTCCGGTCCAGCTTGGCTACCGCTCAGGGCCGGCTAACCGTCAGCGAGGAGAATTACCGTCGGGTGATCGGCAAGGCGCCGGGCGCGCTGCAACCGCCGCCGCCGCTTCCGCCGCTCCCGGTCAGTGCCGACCAGGCGGTGCAGATCGCGCTGCTCGGCAATCCCGACCTGATCTCGGTGCTGCGCCAAGCCGAGGCGGCCGGGATTGACGTCCGCACCGCGCGCGCGGGCCGGCTGCCGACGCTGTCGGGGGTCGCCGCGGCCAGTTATGTTCGCGATTTTTCCGGCGTCGCGGGCTTCAATCCCAACACCGGCCAGAGCAGCGCGCTGTTCGGATCGTCGACCTCGATCGGCGTCCAGGGGCGGGTGCCGTTCTACCAGGGCGGGCTCCCCGCCGCGCGCATCCGCCAGGCGCAGGCGATCGAGGGCCAGCTGCTCGAGCAGACGGTCGGCACCGAACGCGCCGTCGTCGCCACCACTCGCTCGGCATTCGCCACCTACCAGTCGGCGCTGGGCGCGATCACCGCCAACCAGACCGCTGTCAGCGCCAACACTCTCGCGCTCGAAGGCGCCCGCGCCGAACGAACGGTCGGCACGCGCACCGTGCTCGACGTGCTCAACGCCGAGCAGGAATTGCTCAACAGCCAGGTCCAGCTCGTCACCGCCCGGCGCGACGCCTATGTCGCCGGGTTCCAGCTGCTCAACGCGATGGGCCAGGCACAGGCCGATACGCTCGGGCTCGACGGCGGGCCGCTCTACGATCCGCTCGGCAATTACCGCCACGTCGCGCACAACGCCAACGACTGGGCCAACGATCGCAACCCGACCGCGGTCGCGACGCGGACCGTCGTTCCCGCCGAAATGCCGACCCCGGCAACGCCCGTGAACCCGGTGGGGATGACAGGACCCAATCAATAGGCGATAGGTTCGCCATGCAGGGCGCCCGCGAACCGTCGATGGAAGACATTCTCGCCTCGATCAAGAAAGTGATCGCGGAGGAGAAAGAGCTGCGCGCCGCCGCGCCGCCACCGTCCACGGAGCTCGACGACGAGGACGAAGACGTCCTCGAACTGGACCAGCCAATCGAGGCCGTGATCGCGGAACCGACCCGCGAACCGGTCGACCTCGGCCCGCCGCTCGCCTCGGAGCAAGCGGTCGACAGCAGCCGCCAGAGACTCGCCGCGCTGCAGGAGGTCGCCGCCGCCGCGCCCCCGCCGCCGCTCGTCAATCCGTTCGAGGCGATGGTCCGCGAGATGATCCGGCCGATGATGAAGGAATGGCTCGACGCGCATCTGTCGGACATCGTCGACGACCACGTCCGCCGCGAAATCGGCCGAATCACGGGCACGCCGATCAACTAGAGGGGATTGCGTTGGCCGGTGCCTTCGCTACTCCGTTGCGCATGAAACATATTCTTTTCTCAACCGCCGCGCTTGCGCTCACCGCCTTCACCTTTGGCACCCCGCTCGCCGCGCGGCCGATGACCGCCGCCGATATGCACATGATGCACCGGCTGGCCGATCCGGCAGTGTCGCGCGATGGCCGCACCGCGCTGTTTTCGCTGAGCACGACCGACATGACGGCGGGCAAGCGGAGCACCGATCTCTATTCGCTCGACCTGATCCGTCCCGGCGCGACCCCGGTCCGCCTGACCGCGACCCCGGGCGAGAATGAAGGATCCCCTGCCTTCGCCCCTGACGGCCGTTCGATCTATTATCTGTCGAGCAAGTCCGGCGTATCGCAAGTCTATCGCATGATGCGCGGCGGTAAGCCCGTCCAGGTCACGCACAGCAAGATCGACGTCAACGGCTTCCTGGTCTCCCCCGACGGCGCGAAGCTGCTCGCCTATGCCGATGTTGGCGCAGGCTGCGATCTCGCCGGCTGCCCGACCAAGACCGCGACTCCCGGTTCGGCCCGCGTCTATGAAAACAGCGGCTTCATCCGCCATTGGGATAGCTGGGCGACCCCGGGAGAGTTCAGCCGCTTGTTCGCGATCAACCTCGCCAGCGGCAAGGCCACCGCGCTCACCTCGACCCTCACCGGCCACGCGCCGGGCAAGCCGTTCGGCGGCAATGAGGAGCTCGCTTGGGCGCCTGACAGCCGATCGGTGTTCTTTACGATGCGGCAGGCCGACGCAGTCGAGCCGCGCTCGACTAACCTCGACATCTGGAATGTTCGCCTCGACGGCTCGACGCCCACCAACCTCACTGCGGGCAACCTCGCTACCGACACGCTGCCGAGCCCGTCGCCCGACGGCCGCACGCTTGCCTATGTCGCGATGGATCGCCCGGGCTACGAGGCCGACCGCCAGAAAATCCGCCTGCGCAATCTCGCTACCGGCGAAACGCGCCAGATTGCCGACAATTGGGACCGCTCGGTCGGCGAGCTGAGCTGGGCCGCCGACGGCCGCAGCCTGATCGTCGGGGCCGACGATACGCTCGAACACCCGCTGTTCCGCGTCGACATCGCCAGCGGCGAAGTGACCCGGCTCACACTCGATGGCCACACCGGCAACGCGCACCCGCTCGCCGACGGATCGGTGGTCTATACTAGCAACTCGATCATGGCCCCCGACGAGCTTTATCGCACCGACGCCGCTGGCCACACCACCGCGCTGACTGCGGTCAACCGCGACCTTCTTGCCCAGCTCGACCCGGTCACGCTCGACCGCTTCAATTTCACCGGGGCCAACAACGACCGCGTGTGGGGGATCAAGGTCAAGCCGGTCCGCAATTCGACCCTGCCGATCGCGTTCTTAGTCCACGGCGGGCCGCAGGGCAGCTTCGGCAATGACTGGTCGTACCGCTGGAACCCGCGCGTGATGGCGAGCGCGGGCTATGGCGTGGTCAGCGTCGATTTCCACGGCTCGACCGGTTACGGCCAAGCCTTCACCGACGCGATCCGCAACAATTGGGGCGGCTGGCCGCTCGAGGATCTCAAGGCGGGGCTCGCCTTCGCCACCTCACGCGATCCGCAGTTGCAGGCGGACAATGCCTGCGCATTGGGCGCCTCTTACGGAGGCTATATGATGAACTGGATCGAGGGGAATTGGCCCGACCGCTTCCGCTGCATCGTCCAGCATGACGGCGTGTTCGACGCGCGGGCGATGGCCTACGAGACCGAGGAACTGTGGTTCGACGAGTGGGAGCATGGCGGCAAGGCGTATTACGAGGACCCGCAGGCGTTCGAGCGGTGGAACCCGGTCAACCATGTCGCCAAGTGGAGCACCCCGCAGCTCGTCATCACCGGCGAAAAGGATTTCCGTATCCCCTACACGCAAGGGATCGCCGCCTACACCGCGCTCCAGCGCAAGGGCATTCCCTCGCGGCTGGTGGTGTTCCCGGACGAGAATCACTGGGTGCTCAAGCCCAAGAACTCAGTGCAGTGGTATGGCGAGGTGCTCGGCTGGATGAACCGCTGGACCGCGCCTGCGGCACGCTAGGTTGAGTATGGCGAGCGGGGCCGCTACCCGCTCGCCCATGACCGAACTCGCCAAGACCTTCGACCCCGCCGCGATCGAAGCCCGCTGGTACGCCCATTGGGAAGGGCAGGGGCTGTTCCGCCCCGACCTCCCCGACGCGATCCCGTTCACCATCGTCATGCCGCCGCCCAATGTCACCGGCTCGCTCCACATCGGCCATGCGCTCGACATTACGCTGCAGGATATCCTCGTCCGCCACGCGCGGTTGCAGGGCAAGGACGCGCTGTGGGTCGTTGGCACCGACCATGCCGGCATCGCCACGCAGATGGTCGTCGAACGCCAGCTCGACGCCGCGGGCAGGAAACGCACCGATTTCACCCGCGATGAATTCGTCGCGAAGGTGTGGGAATGGAAAGCCGAGAGCGGCGGCCAGATCACGCAGCAGCTGCGCCGGCTGGGCGCGTCATGCGACTGGGCCAACGAGCGGTTCACGATGGACGAGGGTTTCAGCAAGGCCGTCACCCACGTTTTCGTCGAGCTCCACAAACGCAGGCTGCTGTATCGCGACAAGCGCCTCGTCAACTGGGACCCCAAATTCCAGAGCGCGATCTCGGACCTCGAGGTCGAAACGCGCGAGGTGCAGGGCAAGTTCTGGACCCTGCGCTACCCGCTAGCCGATGGCTCGGGGTACGTCGAAGTCGCCACCACCCGCCCCGAGACGATGCTCGCCGACATGGCGGTCGCGGTCCACCCGACCGACGAGCGCTACACGGCGCTGGTCGGCAAGATGGTCAAGCTGCCGATCACCGGGCGCGAGATACCGATCATCACCGACGAACATGCCGACCCCGAACTCGGCTCGGGCGCGGTCAAGATCACCCCGGGCCATGATTTCAACGATTTCGAGGTCGGCAAGCGCGCCGGGTTCAAGCCCGGCGACATGCTCAACATGTTCGATGCCTCGGCAAAGGTCGTCCAGTGCGGCGGCATCCCCGACGAACTGATCGGTCTCGACCGCTTCGAAGCACGCAAGGCGGTGGTCGATGCCCTCGGCGAGGCGCTGGTCAAAGTCGAAGACCGCACCATCGCCACTCCGCTTGGCGATCGTTCGGGCGTCGTCATCGAGCCGTGGCTGACCGACCAATGGTATGTCGACGCTGCGACCCTCGCCAAGCCCGCAATCGAGGCGGTCAAGTCCGGCGCGGTCAAGGTCGTGCCTGAGAGCTGGGCCAAGACCTGGTTCAACTGGCTCGAAAATATCCAGCCCTGGTGCGTCTCGCGGCAGCTGTGGTGGGGCCACCGCATCCCGGCGTGGTTCGACGAGGACGGCGAAATCTTCGTCGCCGAGACCGAAGAACAGGCGCAGGCGCTGGCCCCGGGCAAGACGCTCCGCCGTGACGAAGACGTCCTCGACACTTGGTTCTCGTCCGCCCTCTGGCCGTTCGCGACGCTTGGCTGGCCGGAGCAGACGACCGACCTCGCCCGCCATTATCCCAACGACGTGCTCATCTCGGGCTTCGACATCTTGTTCTTCTGGGACGCGCGGATGGCGATGCAGGGGATCGAGTTCATGGGCGCGCCCCCGTGGAAGACGCTCTATCTCCACGGCCTTGTCCGCGACGCCCACGGCCAGAAAATGTCCAAGTCGAAGGGCAACACGGTCGACCCGCTCGGCCTGATCGATCGCTACGGTGCCGACGCGCTGCGCTTCACGATGGCGGCGATGGAGAGCCAGGGCCGCGACATCAAATTGGATGAAAAACGCGTCGAAGGCTACCGCAACTTCGCCACCAAGCTGTGGAACGCCGCGCGCTTCCTTCAGGGCAATGGCGTCGGCGCCAGCACCACGCTCGCTGCCCCACCGGCAGCCCTGCCCGTCAACCGCTGGATCATCGGCGAAGTCGTCGAGACGCTGGCGAAGATGGACCAGGCGCTGGCCGACCTCCGCTTCGACGAAACCGCCAACGCGATCTACCAATTCACTTGGGCGACCTTCTGCGACTGGTACGTCGAGTTGGTTAAAGGCGGTTTCGACGACGAGACCCGCGCCGTCGCAGGCTGGGCGTTCGACCAGATCCTCGTCATGCTCCACCCGCTGATGCCGTTCATCACCGAGGAGCTGTGGCATGCGATGGGGGTGCGGGATTACGATCTCATCGTGGCGCAGTGGCCGGCTCCTAAGGCATCCCGCGACACACATGCTGCCGCTTCAATGCAGGAAATCATAAACCTCATTGCGGAGGTCAGATCCGTTCGTTCCGAATTCAATCTGCCTTGGTCGGAGATGTTGCGGCTGCAGTTTGCAGATGATGACATTTCCGCTCGCACAAGCATGTTTGAGCATGCGGCAGTTTTTACGAGAATGACAAAGACGCAGATGTTTCAAGGTAGAGCTGGTTCGTTTCCCTACAACGAATCCCCGGAACCATTTAACACGATGTTTGTAGGGGATGAGAAGGGCATTCAAATCGTCGTTGATGGCCGAAGCTACATTGTAGTTGTCCCGGATACGATCGACCTCGACGCCGAACGCGCCCGCCTCGAAAAAGCGATCGCCGTCGCCGCCAAGGACCGCGATGGCCTCGCCTCCCGTCTCGCCAACCCCGCCTTCGCCGAGCGCGCCAAGCCCGAAGCGGTCGAGAAGGCCCGCGCCGACCACGACGCCCGCGCCGCGGAGGTCGAGCGTCTGAGCGCGGCGCTGGCGCGATTGGGGTGAACTAATCCCCTCCCTCTCAAGGAGGGGTATCGAGATAACTGCTTAAATTGCCGGAGATGACCACACCGCCCTTGCAGATAACCCCCAAAAAATCGCTTGTCATTGCGAACGCGTCGCATTAGCGAGACTTACGTTGATTCCGCCGGGGCCTTGCAGACCTATGAAATTTACATTGAATGCCGTCGCACTTGCCACATCCATTCTGATGGCGCCGCAGGTCGCCCATGCGGACGAGAATGTCTTCGCCTACAGCTACGGTAGCGAAACTCTGCCTAAGGGTGGAACCGAAGCCTATCTCTGGGCGACCGATCGGCGCGGGAAAGACCGTGGGTCTTACAACGCCCAAGATTACAAGTTCGAGCTCGAGCACGGATTTTCGGATCGTTTTCAGGCCTCGGCCTATGTCAATTTCATCTCGCACCACATCAGTGGTCTCGAGCCAGAGCTCGAAAATCAAGATCGCAACTTCGCGTGGAATGGGATGCAGGCCTCATTCAAATATGCCTTTACCAGCCCCTACAAGGACGGCATCGGCGTCGCGCTCTATGTCGAGCCCGGCTTCGCGCGTTACGGCAAAAAATCAGGCGAACGGGCCAACCAGGTCAGCCTGGAAACCAAGCTTCTCCTTCAGAAAAACTTTATGAACGATAAATTGATCTGGGTCGGCAATGTTACCGCCGAGCAGGAGTTCGAACATAAAGGCGGCGGTGACTGGGAGTCGGAGTTGGAATTCGAACTGTCCAGCGGCCTGGCCTATAACGTCGCCCCTGGTCTGCATCTGGGCGCGGAAGGGCGCTACACGGCGGCCTATGAGAATTTCCCCAACGAATTCCATCGCTCCGACTATGCGATTTTCTTTGGCCCGACGGTCCATTATGCCACCCGCAAATGGTGGGCGACATTCAGCTATCAGCCCCAGATTAGCGGCGGTCCCAAGGTTCGCTCAAACTCGCTCAACTTGGCCGACTACGAAAAGCGCGAAATTCGCCTGAAGCTTGGTTATAACTTCTAGCCGATGACCAATTCCTCTTCCTGGTACGCGATGATCCCGGTGGCGCTCGTCGGAACGGCGTCACCGGTCCAGGCTACTCAATATCTGAGCGTCGCCCAAGCACAGCACCAGATGTTTCCCACAGCGTCTGCCTTCGTGGACCGCACGCTCCTGCTCAGCCCTGCGCAACGCAAGGCGGTCGGTAAGGCGGCTGGCATTGTCCCTGGTCCGACGCAGCCCGTTTGGGAAGTTCGTGCGCCATCCGGCCGACTGGGATGGTTGTTCGTCGATCGCGTGACGGGCAAGCATGAATTGATCACCTACGCGCTTGCCCTTGATGCTTCCGGCGTAGTGCGCGGACTTGAGATCCTCGATTACCGCGAGACCTATGGCGGCGAAATTCGTAATCCGGGATGGCGTCAGCAGTTCGTCGGCAGACGGGCAGGGTCTGCAATCCGGCTGGGAGCCGACATTCGAAACATTTCTGGGGCGACGCTCTCGTCGCGCCACGTCACGGATGGAGTGCGGCGACTGCTGGCAACGTTCGACCTGCTGCTGCGGGCCTGAAGGTTGAGGCGCTGTCGACCGTGGCTTGGCACGTTCATCGAAATCGAGTGCGATCGATTGATCGAGGCTGACGCAGGTTTCGCTGCCATTGAGGAGATTCATCGGCTGATGAGTGCCCATGACCCTGCCAGCGATGTCAGTCGGATCAATTGCGGAGCGCACCGTGAGGATGTAGCCGTAAACGCGACAACGGCAGACGTCCTGCGATGCGCAATGCGCTGGGCCGAAGTAAGCGACGCTGCGTTCGACATTGTCAGCGCCGGTCGGCGGTCGCTGGCACGGGGAGCCCTGCCACGGCATCCCGGCCAACCATTGCCGGATCCTTTCGCGGACTGGAGAGCGGTCAGGATTAATGGAAACAGTGTCAGGCTCGATCGGCCAGCGTGCCTTGATCTGGGCGGCATCGCCAAGGGCTATGCGGTTGACAGGGCAATCGATGCGATGCGCGAGGCCGGGGCAATGCGCGGGCTAGTCAACGCAGGTGGCGATCTTCGCGTCTTCGGTGACCATGCTTGGCTCGTCATCGTTCCCGATCCCTCGTCTCGTCAGCCGCTTGTGAGTACCAGGATTATGAACACGGCGCTTGCAACCAGTGCCGGATTGCCCGTCGGACCAAGCCACCTCGATTTCAGCCATCTTCGCCGTTCAATGCACAATTGGATGTCCGTCACCGTTTGCGCCCCCACTGCGTGCGATGCTGACGCCCTGGCCAAGATCGTCTGGGTAATGGGCCCAAGGGCCGAAATACTGGTCCGTGATCATGAAGCCGAGGCGTTTGTTATCGAAAGCGATCAGTGTATCCAGCCCCTGTGGGCGGCAAAGGCCATCGCATGACGGGTGACGACCGACCGACCCGACTGTCCCGCTGGCAAGAATGGTCAATCTACTTGAGTCTCGGATTGATTCTCGCGACGGGGATAGCGTGGCTGTTGCTTGACTGGTTTGTTCGCGTGCCTAGCGAATTCGGTCCTGAACATCACCCCGCAGAACATTGGTCGATCGTCGCCCACGGAATTGGCGCCTATTTTTTTATGGTAGTGCTCGGCTCGCTCATCCCAGTGCATATCAAGCTGGGCTGGATTCTTGGTCGAAATCGGTTGAGCGGTTCGGCGCTGGCTGGAAATATTCTTGTGCTCTCTCTTACGGCGCTTGGCCTTTACTATGTGAGTGACGATATTTTAAGGAATTGGATCAGCGTTACCCACTGGAGTCTAGGGCTGCTCGCCGTGCCAGCCATTCTGTTTCACGTCCTCCGAACTCGGTGATAGCGATCAATTAATTTCCGCTTTTCATCCGTGGCTACTGCGGCAAAAGCGCGCCGCCGCTTTCTAAAAGGGACCGGGCGCCTGAGCGCGGCGCTGGCGCGACTGGGCTAGCGCGCCGTCCTGTTCCTCAAGTGGCGCCGCGACCTCGATCGCACCGCGCGCGACGCTCACCGTTACCGGGGTCCGTGCAGTTACCTCGCCGTCGATCGAGATATTCAATCGCGGCCGCGTCTCGATCCGCATTTCGCGCCCGCGAAATTCGGTCACCGTCTGCTCGCGCCCCGACAATTTGAAGAGGATCGCAAACCAGCTCCACGCCAGCCCGGCGACGCTCTTTCCGGTGACCGCCTGGACGACGATCTCGCCGCTATCGAGCTCGGCACTCTCGATCATTTCCGCCCCGCCGTGGTGCGTCCCGTTGGCAATCCGCACCTCGGTCGCCCACATCCGCTCGCACTTGCCATTGTGGGTCACGGTCAGGCGGAATGGTTGGAACTTGACGGCACAGCGCAGCGCCCAGCCGAGGTAGCCGACCCGGCCGAGATAGCGTTTCAGCTTGTGCGGCACCGTTTCGGCAATCATCGGCGACAGCCCCAGGGCCGCCGCGTTGACGAAATAATCGCCATCGATACAGCCAAGGTCGATCCTCCGCGCACGACCGTTGGCAATAACCTTGATCGCGCCGTCGAGATCGAGAGGAACCCCCAACGTCCGCGCGAAGCTGTTCGCGGTTCCCAGCGGCAGGATCGCGAACACCGTATCCTGGCCAAGGAAATGATCGACACTAGACGACAGCGATCCGTCGCCACCGCCGACAATAACCATCGGCGCGGCCGTGATCGCCGCGATCATCACGCTGTCCATCTGCGACGGATCCTCAACCGCGTGAGAGTCCAGCAGCCGAACTCCCGCAGCGGCGAGCTTCGAGCGCGCCTCGTCGAACGCCTCGCGCCCTTTGCGGCTGTGCGCGTTGACGACCAGAATTGCCTGTTTGGGCAAGGGGCGGGGGAGGGAGCGGCTGGGCACGCAAGCATAATGATCGGCGGCGGCTTTCTTTCCGCGCCATCCTCGCGCTAAACCATCCACCATGTCACAGCCCACATTTCCCGCCATGCGCATGCGCCGCGGCCGTTCCGCCCCGTGGATCCGCGCCATGCTCGCCGAGCATCACCTGACCCCGAGCGACCTTATCTGGCCGTTGTTCGTCGCCGAGGGGCAGGGCGCGGAGGAGCCGATCGCGACGCTGCCCGGGGTCAGCCGCTGGACCGTCGACCGCCTCGCCGACCGCGCCCGCGAAGCACGCGACCTCGGCATCCCGTGCATCGCGCTGTTCCCCAACACCCCGCCGCATCTGCGCTCCGACCGCGGCGAGGAAGCGCTCAACGACGACAACCTCATGTGCCGCGCGATCCGGACGATCAAGGATGCGGTGCCCGAGGTCGGCATCCTCACCGACGTCGCGCTCGATCCCTACACCGCGCACGGCCACGACGGGCTGGTCGACGAAGCCGGCTATGTCCTCAACGACGAGACCACCGAGCAGCTCGTCGGCCAGGCGCTCGCCCAGGCCCGCGCCGGCGCCGATATCGTCGCGCCCTCGGACATGATGGACGGCCGCGTCGGCGCGATCCGCGCCGCGCTCGAAGCCGACGGCCACCGCAATGTCGCGATCATGGCTTATGCCGCGAAGTACGCCTCGGCCTTCTACGGCCCGTTCCGCGACGCGGTCGGATCGCGCGGGCTGCTGAAGGGCGACAAGCGCGGCTACCAGATGGACCCGGCCAACGGCGCCGAAGCCCTGCGCGAAGTCGCAATGGACCTCGCCGAGGGCGCCGACATGGTCATGGTCAAGCCCGGCCTCGCCTATCTCGACGTGCTGGCGCGGGTGAAAGACCGCTTCGGCGTGCCGACCTTCGCCTATGCCGTGTCGGGTGAATATGCGATGATCGAAGCCGCCGCCGCCGCCGGAGCGGGCGACCGTGATGCGCTGATTCTCGAGACCTTGATGGCGTTCAAGCGCGCCGGCGCGACCGGCGTCCTGACCTACCACGCGCGCGACGCCGCAAGGTTGCTCGCCACTTGAGCGAGGCGCGCGGCGCCCTTGACCTGATTGCCTTCCGGAAAGACCCATGACCGATACCGTCACCACTACCGACCGCCTGATCCTGCGCGACTGGCGCCTCGACGACGAAGCGCGTTTCTACGCGATCATGAATACCGCGCCGGTGATGCGCTGGCTCGGCGGGGTGCAGACCCCCGCGAAATGGCACGCCGCGTTCGAGCGGATCGCCGGCTTCCAGCGCGACTTCGGCCACACCTTCTGGATCGCTGAGCGCAAGCCAGACGGCGGCCACCTGTCAGGCGAATTGCTCGGCTTCTGCGGCCTCAAGCGGGTCAACGCGGGCGGCACCGACCTCACCGGCCAGCACGAGATCGGCTGGCGGCTGCGTGAGGCTGCGTGGGGCCACGGCTATGCCACCGAAGCCGCAATCGCCAGCCTCGACCTCGCCTTCACCCGCTATGCGGCGCCGCACGCCGTTGCGCTGACCGTCGCGGGCAATGACGCAAGCCGGCGCCTGATGGAAAAGCTCAGGATGACCCGCCGCGCCGACCTCGACTTCACCGATCCGCGCTATGGTCCCGAGCTCAACCCGACGATCGTTTATCGCATCGAGGGCAAGGAATGGCTCAGCTCCCGATCCGGGCATTGAGCGCGTCGATCTCGCGCCGCTGGGCCTGGTCGATCGCGGCCGCTTCCCGCGCCGCCGCCTGAATCGCGGCAAGCTCGGACGTGCCGATCCCGCCACTGGCCTTCACCGCTGCCGCCGCCAACGCATCGATATCGCTCAGCGCCATGGGCGTCGCCGCTCGCGCCGCCTCGAGCGCCGACAATGACTGCTGCGCCGAGATCCAGCTCTCGCTCTGTGCCGGTCCGGCCGCCGCCGCCGCGCGCTGTGCCGGGCCGAGCATCGCGCGGAACGCCGCCTCGCCAGCCCGCGCCGCCGCCAGATAGTCCGCAATCCGCGCGGTCACCGACCCGCTCAACCGCCGTTCGACCAGCGCCTGTTCGACCGGCAAGCGCGGATCGATCGCCTCGGCCGCGCGCGGCGCCAGCGAGCGTGGCGAGATCTTCGGCGCGGAACAGGCTCCGACCAGAGGCAGGAGCATCGCGACGAGCAGGACAGGGCACTTCATTCGCTCCGTCTAGGATCGCGGCGGCCCGCGCGCAATCGCGCCGCTGCGGGGTTGCGCGCTCCGGAAAGCCCCCCTATGTGCCAGCCCTGCCGCGCGCCCGTAGCTCAGCTGGATAGAGCATCAGACTACGAATCTGAGGGTCGGACGTTCGAATCGTTCCGGGCGCGCCAATTTTC